>DATLQW010000206.1:0-26160 GCA_035535035.1 Acetobacteraceae bacterium | reverse complement strand
CCGACTCACCATGGATCAACCGGCCAGCCTGTGGAACGGCCATCGGATAGCCCGGGACATCTCCAACGTGGGAGGCTCTGCTCGCAAGCGCAGAACGCTTGGCGGGTGATGCGAACGTGCCCGGGGTTTTGCCCCTATTACCGATTTGCCCGTCAGCCGTGACAGCGTCGCCGAACTTGCCGCCCTTGTCGTGACGCTCAATCTGCTGGCACTCGCCTTCCACACCGTCTGCGACCACGCCGAAAAACTCTGGCGCCGGGCCAGATCGAAGGCCAGTTCGCAGGCATCGTTCTTCAACCGTCTGGTGGCGGTCACCAGCTTCCTGAGCTTCCCGTCATGGAATCATCCCGTGCGGACCCTGGCCTTCCTTCAGCCGCCGCCGCAACCGCCCTGATCAGCCGCCGCCGCCCGAAACTCCGTCCCCCTGCCACTCCCCAAACCCGCAAATGAGAGGTCAAAATGCCAAAATGAGAATTGCTGCAAGATCTTGCATTCGAGATATTGCGTGCTCGCCGGCATGCGGTGGAGGCGCGAGGTCCGTCTGCCAGGACCATCGTCCGGGAGAGTTCCAACGCCGGGACTCAACGCCACACCGGCAATCCAGCACAGGCGGAGGCTGCGCAAATCCCGAGTGCGACCCAGCGAAACATTCTGTCCCGCCGTTCCGGCGACAGTCGAACCGAATGACGGAAAAGCCAGTTGCCGACCAGGATCCCACTGCCATAGGCGGGTGCGAGTGCCAGGCCGCCCGTCAGGACGCTCCTGGGAACCAGGCCACCGACCGTCCCGACCGTCAGTTCCATCAAACCCAGCAGCCAGAGGTACACGAAGATATTGGAGCGGATGGTTGCAGCGTCGGCGCGTCCGCCCAGCCAGCATAGGATCAGAGGAGGACCACCCATCCCGGTCGCCCCGCCGGTCAACCCCGACATGCCGCCAAGCAGGATGCCGAACTCGCGCCTTTGCGGGAGCCGAATGCGCCAGCCGGCCGCGAGGGCGAACGTACACAACAGCACCAGTGTGCTGATGATCCAGCGCATGAACACCGCGCTGGCATGCCCGAGCAACCAGACGCCGAAGGGCAACGTGAGCGCGGCACCGAGGGCCAAATGCAACACCTCCGACCAGTCGGTGCTGCGTAGGTGCGGTCGCAACATCAGCGGCGTCACCGTAGCGCCTGCCACCCATAGCAAAGGTACCGCAGTCGCCGGCGGATACAGCAAACCTGCGAGCGGCACAAAAATCAGGGCTTGGCCGAAGCCGCTGGCACCGCGGATGATGCCGGCAAGCGCCACCGCTGCCATTCCCCCGATCAGTTGTGGATCCGGCGGGATGGCGCAGCAGATTGGTGTGGGCATCACGGACTCCCTTCGCTGGCATGACCCAGAGCAGGTTCGACGGGTGTGATCTCAGCCCGCCTGCACGGCGGGCACCCCGGTCACTGGCGACCATGCGCTGATCTCGTGTGGGACGCAATCCGGCATCGATGCGATCAGGCATCGATACGACTGGCGTGCCAAATAGCGGCCTCCCGACCTTTCGGGCCGCTTGCCCATCCATACATGATGATATGATGAATGCCCTTATCCCATATGGACCAATCCATTGATTTAACCTATGTTATAAGCTATGATTGCCAAAATGAATCGAGGTCAGGGGCAAAGCCTATGACCTACTTCATCCCGGTAATCGACGCGGTCACCGCGCGCGGGTCGCGGTCGGCCAGCGCCTGGCATCCACCTGCGCGAGGAACCCACCGACCAGCCGGTTGAACTCGTCCGGGTCCTCGATGTTGATCGCATGACCGCAATTCGGCATCACCGCCGGCGCCGCGCCAGGGATGTGCTGCTTCATCAGGATGCCGGGCGCCAGGCATGGCCAGGGCGATGGCGGCGGCGTCGCGGCGGGCGCGAGCCTGCTCCGGACTTGATCCGGGGTCCTCCGGCGGGTCACCGATCGGCAGGGGCAGCGCGGCGCGCAGGGTTTGCTCGCGGCGGTCATAGAAGGCCAGGAGGGCGGGATCGGATTGCGGCGGCGGTTGTGCGTCCGTTCCTAACATTATGTCGTTAATATTATTCACTATCAAGGTCGTTGTCGCAGCGTCGTTGTCGCAGCGCGGGCCGGCAGATCGGGTCGGCACGCAGTCTTGCGATGCGGCGTGGCGGCCCGATCGCCCCCAACCCTCGGCGCTGACGGTTGGTTCGCGTCGCGACCCAACCGACCGCTCCCGCGCCCGCGCGCGGCGCGGAAGCGGTCAGGATGTCCAGTGCGCCTTTACCCAGAGCCAGCCGGATGGCGTTTGCGTCCAGTAGCCGGTCTGGAACAGCGCGCCATGGCCGGCGGCGGGCACGTATTCGCCGGGCTGCCAGACGTAGCCGCTGCCGTTCCAGTCCCAGTATCCCGGCTGCCAGAGCAATTCCTGGCCGCTCACCGGGGGCTTCGGGATGGTCTCCGTCACGGGCGGCGGGACCGGTGGAAACGGGTTGCCGACGCTGGTGGTCGTGGTCGTCGCGCAGCCGGCAAGCAGGGTCGCGCCCAGCAGCGCGGCAACCAGGATGGGTTTGCTCATGTGATCTCGGCCTGTGCTCGCCCCGATCGGGCGCCGCACACATGGGCGTATGGGGCGGCGCTGTCCATGCCGGGCTGGCGGATCAGGGCGGCAGCAGCAGGGTGACGGCGGCCTGGGCGGCGATGCCCTCGCCGCGGCCGGTGAAGCCGAGTTTTTCCGTCGTGGTGGCCTTGACCGAGACGCGGCCTGGATCGACGCCCAGCAGCGCGGCCAGGCGGGCGCGCATCGCCTCCGCGTGGGGCGCGATTTTCGGGCGTTCGCAGATCAGGGTGACGTCGGCATTGGCCAGGATGCCGCCGCGCGCGGCGATGCGGGCGGCGGCGTGTGCCAGGAAGCGCGCGCTGTCGGCGTCCTTCCAGGTGGCCTCGCTGGGAGGGAAGTGGCGGCCGATATCGCCCTCGGCCAGCGCGCCATAGATCGCGTCGCACAGCGCGTGGATGCCGACATCGGCGTCGGAGTGGCCGGCGAGACCCTTGTCGTGCGGCACGGCGACGCCGCACAGCATCAGGGGGCGGCCGGCCTTCAGCACGTGCACGTCAAAGCCGGTGCCGACGCGCGGGATGCGATGGGCGGTCATGGCATGCTCCAGCCGGGCGAGGTCCTCGGGGTAGGTCAGCTTGATGTTTGCTTCCGCGCCGGGGACGGTCGTGACCGTCAGGCCGGCGGCTTCCAGCAGAGATGCGTCGTCGGTGGCGCCCTGGATGCCGTCGCGATGCGCCTTGAGCAGGATGCCGAAGTGGAAGGCCTGCGGGGTCTGGGCGCGGAACAGGCCGTCGCGCGGCACGGTCGCGACGATGACGCCGTTTTGGGCGCGCTTCAGGGTGTCGGCGACCGGCAGGGCCGGGATGGCGCCCGGGGTTTGCCGCAGCGCGGCCAGCAGGGCGGGGATGGTGCCGGGGGGAATGCACGGGCGGGCGGCGTCGTGCACCAGCACGATGTCCGGGGCGTGCGGGACCAGCGCGTCGAGTCCGGCGCGGACACTGTCCTGGCGGGTGGCGCCGCCGGCGACGGTGGGCAGGTGCGCGAGCCCGGCCAGGGCGGCCTCGATCGGCGTGGCCTCGCCGATCGGTTGCAGGTGCGACACGAACGGGGCCAGCGCCTCGGCGGCGTGGCGGATCACCGGCTTGCCGGCGAGGGGGAGAAACTGCTTGGGCGTGTCGGCGCCGAAGCGGCTGCCGGAGCCGGCGGCGACCAGGATGGCGGCGATGCGCATGGCGGGCAGGCTTGTCGTGATCGGGAGTCGCCGTCAACCGGGCGAAGCCGCGAATCGGGTCGGATATCTCGGGCACCAGGACGGAGATTACCTCCGGGCCGATTCAGTCGCGGCAGCGTTGAACGCTTTGGTAACTACTGACAGAGTGGATGGCCGTCGAATGGCAGCGGAACTTGCGTCATGGTCATCTGATGAGGCGGCATTTCGGCGTCGCTCCCGCCTTTCCGCTGATCGACACCGCCACCAGGGGACGTGTGACCGGCACGCAAGTCGTTGCCGGCAAAATGGCGGCAAAGGGGAAAAGGTCGCAGCCAACGTCGGTAAGTCGAAGACGATGAATCACGTCCGCAAAGCGTGCTGAGCGAAGTGTGGGCAATGATCGCCAAGATAGCCACTGCCGTCTTCGTTGGGTGGGCCACTGCCGACGCGCTCCTGATGGCGCGGGCGCAGTGATCCGTCCGACCGTAGCGGCCACCGCCCAGCCTGCGGGAAAGCCTCGATCGCTGCCGCGGGCCTGCCGATGAACGTCAACGGCGTCAATCTGAGGTACGGCCTGCATCCGCACGGGCATCCCCGCGGGATACCCAGGCCGCCGCATGCCGGCTATGCTGCGGCGGAGCAAACATCCGACAACCGGACGTCGCGGGGGACAAGCGCCATGAAGATCACCAAAATCCACACCGACATCCTGCGCATCCCGGAAGACGATCCGCTGGCCGACATGCCGGAGGAAGCCGGCCGCTTGCGCCCGATCGTCATTTTGCGCGTGCAGACCGATGCGGGCATCGAAGGCATCGGCCTCACCTTCTACGGCGGCGCCATGACCGGGACGCTGCGCTCCGCGGTCGATGAGCTCGGTGCGCTGACCATCGGCGAGGATCCGCTGCGCATCGAGGCGATCGTGCGCAAGCTGCGGCTCGCCGCGGGCGATTCCTGCGGCCCCGCCGGCATCTTCCTGCTGGCGCTGGCGGCGATCGACGTCGCGCTGTGGGACATCAAGGGCAAGGCGCTGGAGCAGCCGCTGTGGAAATTGCTCGGCGGCACGCGCGACCGGGTCAACACCTATGCGTCCGGCTCGCTGCGCCGCGGCCTGACCGACGCGCAGGCCGCCACCGCCGCGCGCCGGCTGGTGGAAAAGGGCTTCGTGGAGATGAAGACGCAGATGGCGCTGCCCGGCAATCCGTCGCCCGCCGAGGAAGTGCGCCGCGTCCGCGTGGTGCGCGACGCGATCGGCCCCGACATCAAGCTGATGTGCGACATCAACCAGCGCTGGCGCGTGGAACAGGCGATCGATATCGGCAAACGGGCAGAGGATGTGGGGCTGTTCTGGCTGGAGGACGTGACGGTCTGCGACGACTACGCCGGCCTGGCACGGATCAACGCGGCGCTGTCCACCCCGATCGCCGGCGGCGAATATCTGTGGGGCATCACGCCGTTCCGCCAGATGATCGAGGCGCGCTCGGTGGATTACATCATGATCGACCTGTGCCGGGTCGGCGGGCCGACGCAATGGATGAAGGTCGCCGGCATGGCCGAGGCGTTCAACCTGCCGGTGGTGAGCCACGTGATGCCGGAGATGCACCTGCACCTGATCGCGGCGATCCCGAACGGGCTGACGGTGGAATACATGCCGTGGATGCTGAAGCTGTACCAGGAGACGCCGGCTATTGAGAAAGGCCAGCTCATATTGCCGAACAAGCCGGGGCTGGGGCTGACGTTCGACGAGAAGGCGGTGGCGGCGTACCGGGTGGGGTGACGCGAGGCGGCGGGTCAGCGGAGCACGGCGAGACCCGCCAGGCCGGCGGCGTAGGCGGCGATCAGCACACCGATGATACCCCACAGATAGGTCTTGCTCGGCTTATCCATGAGCCCCACGCGCAGTTCAGTGCGCAGTTCGGCAATATCGTTGCGCAGCCTGCTATCGCCGCCGGATATCTCGTTATACAGGTTGGACTCAGTCCGGGTGATCTCCAACCGCACACCGCCGAACCGGTCGTTCATCTCGATCTGCAGGCCGTTGAAGCGCTCATTCGTTTCCGCCCGCTGCTCATTGAACCCGGCGTGCATCTCCGCTCGCAGGCCGGAGTACTGATCGTGCATTTCGGTCCGCAGGTCGGCCACCTCGGCCTTGGTGGCCAAATGCGGCAGTGTCGTTTCAAACAAGGTGATCAGCCGATCGACCATCGGCTCCAGCCGCGCCAGTCGTTCAACCATCGGTTCCAGCCGCGCCAGCCGCTCGACCATCGGCTCCAGCCGCGCCAGCCGTTCAACCATCGGTTCCAGTCGCCCGAGGGCGGCCTTCACCTCACGCGAGTCCTCCTCCAACCGGGCCAGCCGAGATTCCATGTCCGGATCGTACGCGCCGGGACCGCCGCCGGCAACCGGAATGTCAGGCATTGCGCGGCAACGCGTCGTCGGAGAATGCAATCGCATGTACGAAACCGTATTGCGGCGTCGCGATGCGCGGCACCGGCTTGGCGCACAGTAGATACTGCCGCAGAAAATCCATCCGCTCCGCCGGGCCGATGGTGCACCATGCTTCGCCGGCGTAGAGGTGCATGTAGCGGTATGACGCCAACGCCTCGGCAACGCTCAACGCGGACCGCAGCCGCAGCAGCGCGTTGTGGTAGGCGTCAACCCCCGCCACCAGGTTGAACGGATGGAACGACACGTGCAGCCAGGGTTTGTGGTCGGCCAGCAGCGAGGCGATGCTGTGCAGCACATCGTATTCGGCGCCCTCGATGTCGATCTTCAGCAATGTGCGCCGGTCCACGCCGATCTCGTGCAGCACCACGGCGGCGTCCCGCAACGGGATGACCGCGTCGGGCTGGGCGGACAGCATTCGGTCGCGCTCGATCTGGCGAAACACCGACGAACCGGAGTCCGCGGTGCCCTTCGCATACAACGTGACCAGTTCGTCGCGCGCGCCCAGGCCGTGGCGAAACAGCCGGATGCGCGACGCCAGCCCGGGGTTTTCGGCGACGTTGCGGGCCAGCAGTTCGTGATTCATCGGGCTGGGTTCGAAGGCGAACACCGTGTCCACATGCGTCGCCGCGTACAACGCGGTGAAACCGATATAGGCGCCGAAATCCACCATCCGCGTGCAACGCGGCAGCACCGCGTCGAAGAAGCGCAGCGTGCCCTCCTCGAAGCCGCTGCAGAACTCGCGCGCCGCCGCCAGGGCCAATGGGTGGTCGGTGACGCGAAACGATCGTCCGCCCCGTACCACCATCGGCGCCTGCAGCTCCGCCATCGCGTCCACGCCCGTTCCTCCGCCAACCAGGCGGGGAAACTAGGCGACGCGGGTTAAGACAACCTTGACGGGCGCGGGATCGGCCCCTGCCGGTCAGCTCGGGTCGGCGGTCAGGCCGGCGGCGGCGATGCCCGCCAGCGCCGCCGCCTCGTCGTTGTCCGAGGAGTCGCCGGACACGCCGACCGCGGCGATGATCGACTTGTCCGAACCGCGCACCAGCACGCCACCCGCAACCGGCACCAGCGACCCGCCCACCGCATGCGTTGCCGCGGCGATGAACTGTGGCCGCTCCTCCGCCCGCTTGCCCAACGTGCGCGATCCGACGCCGAACGCCAGCGCGCCATGCGCCTTGCCGGTGGCAATTTCCGCGCGGCGCAGGCTGGTGCCGTCCTCGGCGGCATACGCCTTCAGCACCCCGCGCGCGTCCAGCACGACCATCGCCAGCGGCTGGAACTTTTTCTCCCGCGCGGCCTGCAGCCCGGCGGTGATGATGGTCTGGGCCTGGGTGAGCGTGATCGACGACATGACGTGACCTCCAATTGCAACGGCCGCGCAGCGTGGCGCAGGTTGAGATGGTTGACCAGCGCCGCACGCGGCGACATTTGACCAGCGCCGCACGCGGCGGGGCATGATTGCCGCATGGACGCATACAGCGAGCACTTGATTGCGTTGGCGGTCCAGGCATTCGACGCCGGCCGGTTCGCCGCCGCGGCGCAGCTTCTGCGTCTGGCGCTCGGTCATTCCGGGCGCGACGCGTTCGTGTTGTACGGACTCGGCCACATGGCGTACCAGCAGAACGATTTCGCCGCGGCGGCGGGATGGCTGGATCAGGCGCTGGCGATGGATCCGGGCAATCCGAAGGCGCACATCGATCGCGGCCTGGCGATGGATGCGGCGCTCGCCATGGCGGTGATGACCGAAGGCATCGATCAGTTGCGGGCTGGCGACTTCCGGCGCGGCTGGTGGAAATTCGAGGCCCGGCTGATCGCTTCGCCGGGCCTCGTGCCGCGGCGGGCGTTCGCCGAGCAACGCTGGTTCGGCGATGCGGCGGAGCTGGCCGGCCGTACGCTGCTGCTGCACTCGGAACAGGGGCATGGCGATGCGATCCAGTTCGTGCGGTATGTGAAGATGGTTGCGGCGCTCGGCGCCACCGTGCTGCTGGAGGGACATCCGGGCCTGCTGCCGTTGTATCGCGAGTTGCCGGACGTGTCGGGCGTGTTCGCGCTGAACGACAAACTGCCGCGGTTCGACATGCAGTGCCCGCTGCTGTCGCTGCCGCTGGCGTTCCGCACCGATCTCACGACCATTCCCGGGCACGTGCCGTATCTCGCCGCGCCGCCGGATCGCGTTGCGCTGTGGCGGATTCGGCTCGGAGTGCGCTCAGGGCGAGGTACAACAGAGCGCGGCGTCGCGCGGCGGATCGGCATCGCCTGGTCGGGCAACGCGGCCTATCCGGGCGACCAGGAACGTTCGATGCCGCTCGCCGCGCTGGAGAATCTGCTGGCCGGGACCGAGCATGCGTTCCACGTCGTGCAGACCGAGATCCGGCCTGCCGATCGCCTGGTGCTGCTGCGCCAGCCGCACGTGCGCGACCACAGCGAGCGCCTGGCCGATTTCGCCGACACGGCGGCGCTGCTGTCGCAGCTCGACCTGCTGATCGCGGTGGACACCTCGGTCGCGCATCTGGCCGGCGCGCTCGGCATTCCGGTGTGGCTGATGCTGCCGGCGCGTGCTGACTGGCGCTGGCTGACGCAGCGCGACGATTCGCCCTGGTATCCGACCATGCGGCTGTTTCGCCAGACGCAGCCTGGCGATTGGCGCGGCGTGGTGGAGCAGGTCATCGCGGCATTATAAGACCTGTCGCGCAATGCAAGGGAGATTCTAACGCGGCAGCTCTCCGGCATTCCATCCCCCACCCAACGCCGTCACCAGCGCGACGCTCGCCACCAATCTGCTCTGCTGCACCGCCAGTGCCGCCTGCTGATCCGCCAGCAGCGTCGTCTGTTCGGTGATGACGCTCGTATAGGCCACGGTGCCGGCGCGGTATTGGTTCAGCAGCACGTCAACCGCACGTTGTGCCGCGGCAACGGCGATCGTCTCGGCCCGCCCCTGCTGCGCGAGGATGCGCAACGAGGAGAGTGCGTCCTCCACCTGCTGCAGTGCGGTCAGCACCACCTGGCGGTAATTGGCGACACTCTGGTCGTAGGTGGCGCGCGCCGCGGCCACCGCGGCGATGCGGGCGCCGCCCGCGAACAACGTCTCGCTGGCCGCGGCGCCGAGCGACCACACGCGATTGGCCGTGGTGAACAACTGCGACAGCGGGCTGCCGATGAAGCCGCCCAGCGCGGAGAGGCTGATATCCGGATAGAACGCGGCCACCTGCACGCCGATCAGCGCGTTTTCCTGCTGCATCTGGCGTTCCGCCGCGGCGATGTCGGGCCGGCGTTGCAGCAAGGTGGACGGCAGACCGGGCGGCGGCACCGGCACCTGCGACGCCAGCGGCGCGGGACGAATCGTCAGCTCCGCCGGCGGGTGGCCGGTCAGTACGGCGATGGCATGCTCATAGATCGCCCGCTGCGCCCCGACGCCGACAAGCTGCGCGCGTGCCCCTGCCAGTTGCGCCTCGGCCGTCACCTCATCCGCCGCCGACGCGGTGCCGGCCGCATATTGGTTATGCGCGATCCGCAACGCATGCCGATACGCGGCCACGGTCTGCCGCAACAGGTCAATGAGCGAATCCTCGGCACGCAGGTCGAAATAATCGGTGGCCAAAATCATCTGCGCCGACAATTCGGCATTCGCCAGATCGGCGGCGCTGACTTGCGCCGCGGCCTTTTGGCTCTCGATCTGGCGGCGCACGCGGCCCCACAGGTCCGGGCTCCAGTCGATCGAGCCTTCCACGCTATATTGCGTGCGCGGCACGCCGCCGCCCCCGCCGCTGGACGACGTGCCAGTGCCCGAGCCGCCGCCGGATCCCGCACTGTGCGACACGCTCGGGGCGACGCCGACGGTGGGGAACAGGCCGGCGCGTGCCTCCCGCACCAGCGCCACGGCGGTGCGGTATGCGGCCGCGTACTGCTTCACCGTCTGGTTAGAAACCTCGACCTCACGTTCCAGCCGGTCGAGCGCGGCGTCGTGGTAGATCGACCACCACGCGCCGCGGTCCACCGCGTCCCGCGGCTGCGCCACCGTCCAGCCGCGCAGCTCCTTGTAGGCGACCGGCACGGGAGCGGCGGGGCGGCGATAGTCGGGCCCGACCATGCAGGCAGACAGCGCAACGGCGGACAGTGCGAGGGCGAGCAGTGGCGGGGCGCGACGCGGAATCCGTTTCGCCCCCGCCGCTTGAGGGCATGGGCCGCGCAGCGGAGCAAAGCACGAGGAGCGCCTACGCCCGATCATTCCGCCGCCCCCGGCGTCGCCGAAAGGCGCGGAAACGCCCGCTGCCAACGGCGCCGTGCCGCCAGGCGGAACCGGTCGAGGTACAGATACACCACCGGCGTGGTGTAGAGCGTCAGCACCTGGCTCACGAGCATTCCTCCGACGATCGCGATGCCGAGCGGCCGGCGCAGCTCCCCACCCGTGCCGAAGCTCAGCGCCAGCGGCAGGGCCCCCAGCATGGCGGCACTGGTGGTCATCATGATCGGCCGGAAACGCATGCGGCAGGCTTCGAAGATCGCGTCGCGCGGGTCCATGTCATGGGTGCGTTCCGCGTCGAGCGCGAAATCGATCATCATGATCGCGTTCTTCTTGACGATGCCGATCAGCAGGATCACGCCGATCAGCGCGATGATGGTGAACTGCGTGCCGAACACCAGAAGCGCCAGCACCGCGCCGACGCCGGCCGACGGCAAGGTGGACAGGATGGTGATCGGGTGCATGTAGCTCTCGTACAGCACGCCCAGCACGATATAGACGGCGACCAGGGCGGCGGCGATCAGCATCGGCTCGCTGTTCAACGACTGCTGGAAGGTCTGCGCGGTGCCCGCGAAGCTGCCGTGAATGCTCGCCGGCATGCCGATCCGGCGCACCGCGGCGTCGATCGCCGTGCCGGCGTCGCCGAGCGCCTTGCCCGGTGCCAGGTTGAAGGAAATCGTGGTGGCGACAAACAACCCCTGGTGGTTGACCGCCAGCGGCGCGTTGCCCGGACCGTAGCTGCTGAAGGCAGCCAGCGGCACCATCGTCTCCTTGCTGGTGCTGACGGCGGCGGCGGACGAGGCGCTGCCCTTGCCGGTATTGGCCAGCGCGTTGGTCGCGGCATTGCGCGCCGAACTGCCGGCGATGCTGGCCGCGGTCGTTGCGTTGCCGGAGCTGGAGGCTTTGCTCGCGGCACCGGCGGTCACCGTGCCGATCACCGCATTGGTGGTCTCCGTGCCACTGGCTGCGCCGCCGGCGGTGCTGACATAGACGTCCTTCAACGTCGCGGGCGACTGCCAATAGCGCGGCGCCACTTCCATCACGACATGGTACTGGTTCTGCGCGCTGTAAATGGTGGAGACCTGGCGCTGGCCGAACGCGTCGTACAGCGTGTTGTCGATCTGGCTGATGCTGATGCCCAGCCGGCTCGCGGTGGCGCGGTCGATGTGCAGGTCGGTTTCCAGGCCCTTCTGCTGCTGGTCCGAGTTCACGTCGCGCAGTACCGGATCATGTTGCAGCGCGGCCAGCAGCTTCGGCGCCCATTCATACAGCACGCTCGCGCTGTCGGCTTGCAAGGTGTACTGGTAGGCGGCGTTGCTCTGCCGGCCGCCCACGCTGATGTCCTGGATCGGTATCAGGAACAGTTGAGCCCCCGGCACCGCCGCGAGCTTGTGGCGCAACCGCGACATCACCTGTTCGATGCCGGCCCGCTCGGACAGCGGCTTCAATGCGACGAAGACCCGGCCGGTATTGGCCTGCCCTCCCGCCCCGCCGCTGCCCTGGCCGGTGAAGCCGACCACGTTCTGCACCGCCGGGTCGTGCTGCACGATCGTCATCAACTGCGCCAGCTTCTGTTCCATCGCCTGGAACGAGATGCTCTGGTCGGCCACCAGCCCGCCCATCATCCGGCCGGTGTCCTGTTGCGGAAAGAAGCCCTTCGGCACGATCACGTACAGCACGACGTTCAGCCCGACGGTCACCAGCAGCACCAGCATCACCAGCGCGCTGTGGCGCAGCGACCAGCCCAGCGTCCGCTCGTAAAGCGTCAGCGCCCGGTCGAACAGGGTGCGTCGCCTCGGTCCCTCGCGCGGCGGCTCCGGCCGCAGGATCAGCGCACACATCATCGGCGTGGTGGTGAGCGAGACCGCCAGCGACACCAGGATTGCCAGCGACAAGGTCATGGCGAATTCGCGGAACAGCCGGCCGACGATGCCGCCCATCAGCAGGATCGGCAGGAACACCGCGACCAGCGAGAGGCTCATGGACAGCACGGTGAACCCAACCTCGCGCGCGCCGAGCAAGGCCGCCTGGACGCGCGGCATGCCGGCCTCCATGTGGCGGGAGATGTTTTCCAGCACCACGATCGCGTCATCGACTACGAATCCGGTCGAAACCGTCAGCGCCATCAGCGAGAGGTTGTCCAGGCTGAACCCCATCAGGTACATCCCGCCGAACGTGCCGATGATGGAGACCGGCACGGCAATCGCCGGGATCAGGGTCGCCCTTGCGTTGCGCAGGAACAGGAACACCACCATCGTCACCAGAACGACGGCGACCAGCAACGTCAACTCGGTGTCGGTCAGGCTCTCCCGGATCGTGGTGCTGCGGTCATTGGCGATCGTCAGGGTCATGTCGGCCGGCATCGCTGCCATGAGTTGCGGAATCGCCGCCTTCACGCTGTTGACCGTATCGATGATGTTGGCGCCGGGCTGGCGGAACAGGATCACCAGCACCGCCGGCTTGCCGTTGGCAAAACCGGCATTGTTGATGTTCTCGACCGAATCCTCCACGTCGGCTACGTTGGACAGGTGTACCGCGGCCCCGTTGCGGTAGGCGATCACCAACGACCGGTAGTCCGCAGCATGCGACGCCTGGTCGTTGGTGTAGATCTGGTAATGCTGACCGCCGAACTCGATCGCGCCCTTGGGGCTGTTCGCATTGGCGGAGGCCAGGGCGGCGCGGACATCCTCCAGCCCGATCCCGTATTTGAACAGCGCCGTCGGGTTCAATTCCACCCGCACCGCGGGCAGCGCCGCGCCGCCGATGATCACCTGGCCGATGCCGCTGACCTGCGACAGGCGCTGCGACAGCACGTTGGTCGCGGCGTCGTACATCTGGCCGCGCGTCAAGGTCTGCGACGTCAGCGCCAGGATCAGGATCGGCGCATCCGCCGGATTCACCTTGCGATAGGTCGGATTGCTGCGCAGGCTGCTTGGCAGATCGGCTCGCGCCGCGTTGATCGCCGCCTGCACGTCGCGCGCCGCGCCGTTGATGTCCCGGTCCAGCCCGAACTGCAGCACGATCCGGCACTGCCCGACCGAACTGCTCGAGGTCATTTGCGTCACGTCGGCGATCTGCCCGAGATGGCGCTCCAGCGGGCTGGCCACACTGGTCGCCACCGTCTCCGGGCTGGCGCCAGGCAGTGACGCCTGCACCGAGATGGTCGGAAAATCCACTTGCGGCAGCGGCGCAACCGGCAGCTTGAAAAACGCGAACATCCCGGCCAGTGCAATGCCGATGGTCAGCAGCGTGGTGGCAACCGGGCGCGAAATGAACAGCGCGGAGACGTTCACGGCGTTCGCCGTTCACGCACAGACTCCCCGTCCTCCCAACCTTGGTCCGCGAAGCGGACCAAGGTTGGGAGGACGGGGAGCATCTTGCATCACTATCATGTCGGGGCCTCGCCCGTCGGCGCCTCGCCCGTCGGGGCACTCCCGCCGGGCATGCCCTTGCCGGACAGCCGCCATGCCAGACGGTCGAACATGAGGTAGATCACCGGCGTGGTGAACAGCGTCAGCACCTGGCTGACGATCAGCCCGCCGACGATGGCCACCCCCAGCGGCCGGCGCAGCTCGGAGCCCGTGCCGTTGCCCAGCATCAGCGGCAGCGCCGCGAGCAATGCCGCCAGCGTCGTCATCAGGATCGGACGGAAGCGCAGCAGACAGGCCTGGCGGATCGCCTCGAGCGGCGGTTTGCCCTCCTGGCGCTCCGCCGCCAGCGCGAAGTCCACCATCATGATCGCGTTCTTCTTGACGATACCGATCAGCAGGATGATGCCGATGACCGAAATGACATCGATATTGTCGCCGGCGATCAGCAGCGCCACCAGCGCGCCGGCGCCGGCCGAGGGCAGGGTGGACAGGATCGTGATCGGATGGATGAAGCTCTCATACAGCACCCCCAGCACGATATAGACCGTGACGATCGCCGCCAGCACCAGCAGCAGTTCGTTCGACAGCGACGACTGCAACGCCGCCGCCGCCCCCTGGAACGCGGTGACGAAGCTCGCCGGCAAGTTTATGTCTTGCTCCGCCTGGCGGATGGCGGTCACCGCGGCCTCCAGCGACGAACCCGGCGCCGTATCGAACGAGATCGTCGTTGCCGGGAACTGGCCGAGATGGCTGATCTGCAACGGCCCCGGCTGCTGCTCCACCCGCACGACGGCGGACAGCGGCACCTGCCCCGTGGTGGAGGCCGCGGACGGCAGGTAGATCGCGGACAGCCCGTTCAACGAGGTCTGTAGCGACGCGTCGCCCTCCATGATGACGCGGTACTGGTTGGACTGCGTGTAGATCGTCGAGATGATCCGCTGTCCGAACAGGTCGTACAGGGTGTTGTCCACCGTCGCCGGGGTGATGCCGTAACGCGCCGCGCTCTCCCGGTTGATCACCAGGTCCACGTCCAGCCCCTGCTGCTGCAGGTCGCTGGCGACGTCGGTCAGGTCGGGCGATTGCCGCATCCGCGCAAGCAGCTTCGGCACCCACTCGGTGAATGCCGACAGGTTCGGATTCTCCAGGACGAACTGGTACTGCGTGCGGCTGACCGAGGCGTTGAGCGTCAGGTCCTGCACCGGTTGCAGGTACAGCGACACCCCCGCGACGTTTTCCGTCTCCTGCCGCAGGCGGCGGGCGATCCCGGTGGCGCTCAGCGTGCGGTCGTCCTTCGGCTTCAGGTTGATCAGGAACCGGCCGGTGTTCAGCGTCATGTTGCTGCCGTCGATGCCGATGAACGAGCTCAGGCTGACCACGTCGGGGTCTTTCAGGATCGCATCCGCCAGCGCCTGCTGGTGCCGCGCCATGGCGTCGAACGAGGTGGTCTGCGCCGCCACCGAGATACCCTGGAGCAGCCCGGTATCCTGCACCGGGAAAAAGCCCTTGGGCACGACGACGTACAGCAGGACGGTGACCGCCATGGTGAGCAGGGCGATGAACAAGGTCAGCTTCTGGTGCTCCAGGACCACCCCAAGCGCGCGGTCGTAGCGGCCGACAACCCAGTTGAAGCCACGCTCCGCCACCAGGTCGAAGCGGTTGCGCTGCGCATCCGGCCGGTGCCGCACCAGCCTGGCGCACATCATCGGCACCAGCGTCAGCGACACGACGGCGGAGATGACGATCGTCACCGACAGGGTGATGGCGAACTCGTGGAACAGCCGGCCGACCACGTCGCCCATGAACAGCAGCGGGATCAGCACCGCGATCAGCGATACCGTCAGGCTGATGATGGTGAAGCCGATCTGTTCCGAGCCCTTCAGCGCGGCGTTGAGCGGGGTTTCGCCCGCCTCCACGAAGCGGGCGACGTTCTCGATCATGACGATGGCGTCATCGACCACAAACCCGGTGGAGATGGTCAGCGCCATCAGCGACAGGTTGTCCAGGCTGAAACCGAACAGGTACATCGCCGCCAGGGTGCCGACCAGCGACAGCGGCACCGACAGGCTGGGAATCAGCGTTGCCGGCAGGTTGCGCAGGAACAGGAAGATCACCAGCACCACCAGTGCGATCGCGAGGCCCAACTCGAACGCCACGTCGGCGACCGAGGCGCGGATCGTCGTGGTGCGATCGGTCAGCACCGCGACGGTCACCGCGGCGGGCAAGGTGGCCTGTAGTTGCGGCAGCAGCGCCTTGATGGTGTTCACCACCTGGATGACGTTGGCCCCCGGCTGGCGCTGGATGTTCAGGATCACCGCCGGCGTGCGGTTGGCCCAGGCCGCCAGCTTGGTGTTCTCGGCGCCGTTGATGACGGTGGCGACGTCCTTCAGCCGCACCGGCGCGCCGTTGCGGTAGGCGAGTACCAGGTTCAGGTACTGCGTGGGATCGGTGATCTGATCGTTGGCGTTGATCGTGGACGCCTGCGCCGGACCGTCGAAATTCCCCTTCGGCGTGTTGACGTTGGCATTGCCCAAGGTGGTGCGCACGTCGTCCACGTTCAGCCCATACGCCGCCAACGCGCGCGGATTGACCTCCACGCGCACCGCGGGCACCTCGCCGCCGCTGATGCTGACCAGGCCGACGCCGGGCTGTTGCGAGATCTTCTGCGCCAGCCTGGTGTCGCCCAGGTCCTCGACCTGGGTCAGCGGCAACGTCTTCGAGGTCAGCGCCAGGGTCAGGATCGGCGCGTCGGCCGGGTTGACCTTGGCGTAGATCGGCGGCGCCGGAAGATCGGACGGCAGCAGATTGCCCGACGCGTTGATCGCCGCCTGCACCTCCTGTTCCGCGATATCCAGGCTGAGATCCAGGCTGAACTGCAGGGTGATCACCGAGGCCCCGGCCGAACTGGTCGAGAACATCTGATTCAGCCCCGGCATCTGGCCGAACTGCACCTCCAGCGGCGAGGTGACCGACGACGTCATCACCTCCGGACTGGCACCCGGATAGAAGGTCTGCACCTGGATGGTCGGATAATCGACCTCCGGCAGCGCGGATATCGGCAGGAAGCGGTAGGCGACGATGCCGACCAGAAGGATCGCCGCCATCAGCAGGGTGGTCGCCACCGGCCGCAGGATGAAGGGACGCGACGGACTCATGCCGCGGGACCGTCAGCACGATGCTCCCCCTCCCCTTGCGGGAGGGGGTAGCGGGAGGGGTGTGTGCCCGCGCTGTCCGTGCGGTTTGCACCCCTCCCCCTACCTCCTCCCGCAAGGGGAGGGGGAGCATCGTGCTGCGACATGCGCCTGTCCCGGGAGTGGTAGATCATTGCCCCGGCGGCGGATGGGGTTGGCCGTGCGGTTGCTGCCCCGGCTGCGTCTTCTGCCCCGGCTGCGCCGCCTGGCCTGGTTGTGCGCTGCCTTGGCCCGGGCTTTGCGCCTGTGCCGGGGCCGGCACCGTGACCTTGACTCCGTCGCGCAACCGGTCGGTGCCGTCGGTCACCACTTTTTCGCCAGGCTGCAGGCCGGACAGCACGGCCTCATAGCCACCGTCGGTGGGACCGAGCTTCACCGGACGCACCGAGACCGTGTCGTTGGCGTTGATCACATAGACGTAGGTGCCCGGCGCGCCACGCTGCACCGCCGGGACCGGCACCCGGACGACATTCTTCAGCGTGTTCACCAGCAGCCGCGCGTTGACGAACTGATTGGGGTACAGCATTTCGTCGGGATTGGCGAAGGTGGCGCGCAGCCTGAGCGTACCGGTGGTCGTGTCGATCAGGTTATCCAGTGTGGCGAGCCGTCCGGTCGCCAACAGCTTCACGTTGGCCTGGTCGTAAGCCGCGACGCTCAGCGTGGCGCCGGCCCGCATCCGCTGGATGATCGCGGGAACGTCCTCCTGCGGCACCGAGAACAGCACCGAAATCGGCTGCATCCGGGTAATCACGGCAATGCCGGTGGCGCTGCCGGTCTGCACGTAATTGCCGGGATCGACCTGGCGCAACCCGACCTGCCCATCGATCGGCGACACGATGCGGCAATAGGCCAGGTTCAGCTTCGCGCCGTCCACCGTCCCCTGGTCGGTCTGCACGGTGCCGGTGTATTGCTCCACCAGGTAGTGCTGGTCCTGCAGTTGCTGCTGCGCGATCGAATCCTGCCGGCCGAGGGTCTGGTAGCGCTTCAGGTCGGCCTGCGCCTGCGCCAGCAGCCCCTTGTCGCGGGCGAGCGTGCCCCGTGCTTGCTCAAGCGCCACCTGGTATGGCCGCGGGTCGATCTGCGCCAGGAAATCGCCCTTCTTGACGATCTGGCCTTCCTTGAACCCGACCTCGGTCAGTTGGCCGTTGATCTGCGTCACCACCGTCACGGTGTCGAGCGATGTCACCGTGCCGAGCGCGTTCAGGATGATGCGGATGTCGCCTTTGCCGATGGTGGCGGCCCCGACCGGCTGCGGCGGGGTCTGCGAGGCGCCCCCGGGGCCGCCATGGCCAGCGGTCCGGACCGCGTGGTGGGTTGACCACAACCAGGCGGCGGCCAGCCCGGCAACCAGCACGATGACCAGGCCGAGCACCCACCGCAGCCGCGACCGGCGCGGCGCCGGCCCGCGTGACTGCGGGGCACGCTGGAAGCCGGCCTCCGGCCTATCGACACGTTCATCCATGCGGTTCGCGCGAGCTCCCGAAGAGGTCCAGGCGGCGTGATATAGTGCAGGCTAGGCGCCCGGCGGGGCCCCACTCAATGCGCGCCCTGCGGGCTGTTGCCAAAATCATCACTCCGTAACCCGCGGGCAAAGTAACCGGTTCCCGTCGCGGCTCGGCGGAACGCACCCGGCCGTTCGGGCGGCCGGACGCCCGGGCGGGGCGAAGAGTTTCTCCTCACGGGCAAAGTGAAAATTGGAGTGCCGTACCAGCCGGTCCAGGATGCGGCCGACCGGCTCCCTGCCATGTCCGGCCTGCATGGCACCGTACAACTCGTTCACCATGCCGGCCGGGTTGATATGGTCGTCATCGACGGCGCCGCGCACCGCCGCCTCCAGGGCGCCGGCGAAGACGCCGCCGCGGATGATCCGGTTCCAGCGGCTGACGCCTTCCACCGGGCTCGGATTCGGTCGCGCCGTTGCGTCCGGCGGCCAATGGCACCGACGGATTCCCGGCACCCTGGCGCGCGACGATGATGCAAGGTCCAGGGGGCACGGCTGTCCGTTATGGCCTGTCCGTTATGGCCTTGACCCGGGCCGGGTCGGGTGGCTACCTCACCCCGGCCCTGCCGCGGCAATGCCCGTGATGGCGACCCTGGCCGGCAGCCACCGAAACAATGGAAGCGCCCTTAGCTCAGTCGGATAGAGCAACAGCCTTCTAAGCTGTGGGTCGAAGGTTCGAGTCCTTCAGGGCGCACCACTTGCAACGGCCTGGCCGATCCCCTGGCGACGGAGCCGCCGTTCCGTCCAGTCACCACGCTGTTTCGACTACTGACCGGCCGTCAGCGGCACACACTCTGCAGGCGACAGGAGCTCTCGGCCGTGCGGGCGCATTGAACCGCGGTTGCCGAGCACCGGTCGATGCATTGCGACCGTCGCGGATCGATCGTGAAGTACCGCGCCCGGCATCCCGCGACGCACGCCTCGCGCGTGTCGCCGCACCCTGCTCCGGCGATGCAGGCCGTGCAGACATTGGAGGGCTGCGCCGTCGCGAAAGACGACCACAGGCAACCGGCGAGAGTCAGGACAAGGATCGCTGTTTTCACTTTCCTCTCCCGCGCTGGCGCGGCATCCCCCGGAACAATGAGCGTGGCATCCAGATCCACCTCTCTAAAGGAACCACAAATGCATCTGGTAATCCTCCGAACCGAACGCCGAAAGCCCGGCACTCATTGCGCGTGATGCTTGCGCCACTCCAGGAACTGCTGATACAGCCGCTCCTGATTCGACACGGGACCGTCCACCACGGACTGGGCCGGCGCCGCGGCTTCATGCGCCTTGTCGAGCCATTCCTGGGCCGCGGGGAAGCGGTTCAGGCCGGGCACTTTCGCGTTGGCGTTGACATCCTTCCAGGCGGGTTGGAAGCCGGGCTCGTGCAGCATGTTCAGACGATCGAACAGGCGGTCGGTAAACCGGGCGACCCGCTTGTAGCGGTCCGATCCGACCGGCCAATTGTAGGCTGCCAGGATCGTCGGGATGGCGATCGTGCGGACCTCCTGACCCGCCGGGATGAGGTTCGGGTAGTCGTTCGACGTTAGGCTGGACGGCAGGTAGAGGCTGAAATCGTTGAGATCGACCGGAAGGAATTTGAAGCCGGGAGGCCAGTGCGTGTGCGCGAAGGCGGCGATCGGCTTGGTGGTGACGAACACGACGGCCTCCATGCCGTCCTGGCCGGTCCGCATCTCCTGCAGCGCGACCTGATGCGGGATGAACGTCTCCTGGGCGGCAATTTTCAGCTTTTTGAAAATAATCGGACCCGAATAGGAGGCGGTAGTTCCAGGTGTGTTGAAATTGACCTTCTTGCCCGTCAGGTCGTTCAGGGATTTTATCTCGGGGCGCACGAAGATATGCACCTCGGACGGAAAGAGGTTCAGAATATAGGTGATCCGCTGCCGGATGTCCGGGACCAGTTTTTTGAACTGGTCCAACGCATCCGTGTTGATGATCGCGGCATCCACTCCCTTGAGGTAAAGCAGGTCCTCCACGTTTTCGGTGGGGCCGCCGGTGACAATCGGCAGAATATGCAGATTGTTGCCATCGTCCACCACGCGGGCAATCTCCGCGGCGAGGCGGATCGGCGCTCCCTCAAGTTGTCCGCCGGCCAACCCGACCGTCCAGGCGTTGATCTTGCTGGTCACCGTTGCTTCGGAAGCGGCGGGGCTGCCGGACGTGTGGGATGCCGAAATGCCCGCCGGCGCGTCCGCTGCCTGCGCATCCGCGCGTCCCTGCAATCCCGGGACGACGCCAAGGACTCCGAGGATGACGATCGTCGCCAGTGACACTATTTTCATGGAAACCTCACGGCAGGTCATTACCCGACACACGGTTTGGGAGTCCATCGTTTCCGGGCGTCACCGTACCGTTCACGGCAGGAGCCCGACCCGCTCCGCTCGATGATCGGCGGCGACGGCGCGCTCAATTGCCGCTTTCAGCCTTGGCCTCGTCAGCCAGCCGGCGACCTTCCGGATCACCCAGGGCGGCGCCCTCGCGATACCATGCCACGGAGGCTGCACGGTCCGGCGTGATGCCGGTCGCCTGAATGGAGGCCAGAAAGGCCGGATCATAGGTCTTGCCGACGGCCGTGGCCGCACGGGCGCTGCCGAGTGCCGCGGCTCGCTTGTAGAACATGCGCGCTGCCGCGACGTCTCCCAGGGCCAACATGGCGTCGCCGCGAGACAGCAGCAGCGGAAGCTCGGTCGAGGCGATAGGTGGGGGCGCCGAAGCCGGCTTGTCGCCGCCGAGCCTGGTCGTGGCGATGCGGGCCGGCGCCGCCAATGCCTGCTGCGCCGATGACGACGCGGCGGCGGCCTGGCGGGCGCCGGGACTCCCGGAAGCCGAGCCGGGCGACGGTGGCGCAGCGCTGCCTTCGCCCCCCACGGCGGCAGTTGCGTCTGCTGGTGTCGCAGTCACCCGCGCTTGCGTCCGCCCGGCCGCCAAAGGCGGCGCGGGTGGCATGACCGCTCTTGGTGTTTGCCGCTCATCCGGCTTGGCAACCGTTTCATCCGGCTTGGCAACCGTCGGCGCCGGGGAGGTCGGAGCCGGATCGTGCCGGGAAGGCGGCGCCTGGCCCTTGTCGGCCACCGTGACGTCCGCTTGAGCCGCGACGGCAACCGGTTTGTCCGGCCGATTCGCGCTTGGCTGGTCACTCTTGGGATGCGCGGGCAGCGGCGCCGCCGCCACGGTCGCAGTCGCGTTCTCTGGCCGGGCCAACGGCGACTGATCCGCCACCGCCCGCTTGATGTCGGTTGGCTGCGACACCCCCTGTTGCGGGTTGCCGTCGGCAGCCGCGGCCTCGGATTGACTCGAAACATCCAGGGTCGCCTGCCCGACGATGCCAGGCGCCGGCGTGGCCGTGTGGTGGGCATCTGCCGGCACCCGCCAATACGACGTCGTACCAGCCGCGGACAGCAGCAAGACCAGGCCGGCGGCGTAAGCAAAACTTCGCCGTCGCGGCGACCCGTTGGCGGCGGCCGGACCAGCAATCGGCATGCCGCCGCCATCAGGCAAAGGGTGAGCCTCGGATACCGGCGCCGCCGCCCCATCAGGCGGCGGCAAAGCCTCAGGCACGGCCGCCGGCTCCTCGAAAGCGGTACTGTCGGCCCCGGCGCCCGGCGCCCGCCCGCCATGGCCGGGCGACGCCGGCATGCCAACCGCCCCTGACGATGACCCATCGAGCGAGGCCGCGGCCCAGGCGTCACCCCCGCGGAAGCGGAGGCCATCCCCGGGGTGGCGCTGCGCAGGAGCGGCTTGGGGCCTCGCTTTCGCGGGGGCGATAGGTGGGTCGGTGTCTCGGGCGGTTGGCCGTGCGCTCTCATCCAGCTTCGCCGCCGCCTCCTCGATGACGCTCCGGGTCAGCCGGTGCTCGTGCCTCTCCGCCTGGATGTCCCTGCCCAGAGACAACAGCGAGACGACCCGGCCGAACAGTCCATCGCTTCGCTGGATCAACGTGTCGAGGCCGCCGTCATCGAATACCGTCCGGAGCGACAGCCCGAGGAACCCAACCAACTGCTCGAGGAAACCCAATGCCCTGTCCGAACTCAAGCGGCCCAGTTCCCACCGCGCCGTGATCAGTTCTTTGAACTGGACGGGTGCCGTGGGATCCACCGCGTCCCAGAACTCCGGCCGTCCGACGAATACGAACTGCGGCACCACCGCCATCGCCATGCTCGACAGCAGGCGCAGATATTCCAGCGCGGCCACCTCCAGGAGTTCAGCGTCGTCTATTATCAGCACGCACCGGCTCGCGGCCGGTTCTCGGGTGGTCATGACATCGAACAACCTCTCGATGTCGTCCTCGTTCAGCACGCTTTGCGGTTTGCCGAGAAGTTGCGAGGCAATGTCCGGTAGCCGAAGGCGATCACCATTCCCCCGGCCGACCGACAGCACCCGCACCGAGCGGCTGACCAACTCTTCGCGAATCGCCGCTGCCACGGTGGTCTTCCCGGAGCCCGGAAGGCCGACCAGCGCAAGGCAAGGCTCGCCTTGCATGATGCCGTCAACCAGTCCGGCAATGATGCCGCCGGACGTGATCCGAATAAAACGTGCAGGATCGGGAGCCTCATGCTCGGAGGATGCATCATCGACTGATTGAGCGAGATCTAAGCACATCGCTGCAGCACGTCCTGCTCGTTTCCTGGCTGGCCGGAAATGCTAACAGATTTAGCGACAAAGACAAACCTCTGGGCGGTCATACTAATTCTTTGGACCTGATGGCATAGGACGTCACGAATCACTTTTATTGCGGCATCCGCCTGCCGGACATTCGTCCGGCGACCACATGATCCAGGCGTCCAACGTGCATGCGGCTTCGCGTGCCCCGGCGATCCGCCGCCAGATCGGATAGTGCGCTCCTGCTGGTGACCCCACGATGCGATTGCACCCATCCCTTGAGACGAGCCGTGGTGGGCGCCGCTGGCGATGTGACGCCGGAAACGATCAACCGGCATCCGGAACCGCCCTGGCCGGCAGCGCCGTCTGGCCCAGCACCCAGCCTTCCCACTGGCGAATCCATCGATCGTCCGGCGCCGTATCGGGCCGGTTGCCGGCCAGCACGTTCAACACGCACAGCACGCCCAGCACGCAATCGAACCGGTCCTCGCCGGCCGCGTCGGCGCCGAACCCGTCCGCCACGGCAGCGTCCAGCGCCGCCTCCGGCGCCACGTCCAGAAGCCGCATGGCGTGGAGCAGCAGCCCCGCCACGGCGGCACGGTCGGCCTGCCGCCGCTTGCTGCCCTTCAGCCTGACGCCGAGATGGCGCAACGCCTCCGCCGGATAGGTCTCCGCCAGCGCCACCGCGCCGGGTGCCAGCAGCGCGCGGAACGGCCCGGCGAAGGGCCATAGCCGCACATCCTCGCCGGCCGCCAGCGCCGGCAGCAGCATGTCGCGCCACGCGGCGATCGCCGCCTTGCCCGACTGGTTGGCGCCGAGGGTCCAGAACAGCGGCGCACCGGCCGGCCGCTCCGCCGTCGCGCGGTCGCAGGCGCGCGACAGGTCGGAGGCGGCGCCAAGCCCCAATGCCGCCGCATGCGCGGCGCGGGTCATGCCCGCGATGCCACGCGCGGGATAGAACGGCCGCTCCGGCGCCAATTCCTCCAGCACCGCGCAGACCCGGAAGAAATCCGGCCAGTTCCGGGTGGCCTCCAGGAAGTGCTGGAAATCCGGTTCCCGCCGCTGTGCCGCATAGGCGCGTGGCACGCCCAGGGGCAGATCGACGCCGAGCGCCACCGGTCCGCCAGCCGCCTCGTCGCGCAGCCGCGCCAGGAAGTGCGCCACCTCACCCACCGGACGCGGCGCGCGGAGCACCCAGCCCGCGCCGGCGCGATGCGCCACCGCGACCCAGCGCTTGCGCGGGTCGATGCTCCAGTCCGCATGCGCGACGAGCGACGCCGGCAGCGGCGATGTGTCATGGCGAGCGATCGAAGTCATGGCCTCGGCGGGAGTTCCGCGACGCGCTCCCGCTACCCCGTCACGACGCGCCGGTGTCACCGAATCACCTGGACTTTACTCTTTTTTTGCCGGACCGCCCGGATCTGTGCCACCGGCAACGCGTTCATGGAGCTGCGCCGCATCGTCGCGCTCGATGTCCGGCAGTGCCAAAAAAAGCTTCCGCGGCGGTCGCACAGGCGCAAGCGCAGATCATCGTTCAACCGGAGGACGGCGCACCGGGCGATCACCCTGCATGTCCACCCGGCGGCGCAACTCCACTGGCTCGGGTGAGGCGGTGACGTGACCAGTCATAAACGGCAGGCAACGTCCGGGAGAATCACACCCGGACCAGCGGCAGTAATGTGCCAGTTGCAAACTGGCGGAAACCACGAATCCCGAGCGTCAAGGGACTGGCACGCTTCTCGGCTGGCGCCGCCTTATTGATACGACACGAAGCATTTTTCCGACATGAAGACGTGCGTCTCGACGTAGTCATGCACCACCGGCTGTTTGCCCAGCGCCTCCATTGCCCCGAGCAGTGCCATCCAATTCAGCATCTCATGCTGTCCCGCTTGCTCCATCTGCGTGCGCGAGCGGCCACGCCAGAAGCCGTAGTCGCCACGCCCCAGCGCATCGAACATCGCGCGATCCGCCGCGTGGTCCGGCCACAAATAGCCGTTGGTCGGCGACAGGAAGCAATGTGACCAGCTCGACGACGCCACCACCGCGACGCGCCAGGGCGATTCGGCCAAAATCTCCGCCACTGCCTTGCCGACTTCCATGCAGCGCCAGGGCTGCGGCGCGGGCGGATCAGGCGGCTCGGAGCCGTCGCGCGGCGGCTGGAACAGCGCGGCCATGCCTCCCTTGTTGTGGATCAGGTTGCTGCCGTAGCAATTGATCGCGAACGGCACCACCGGCCAGGGGAAGCCGCGCCGATCCCAGTCGAGATAAAGCAACGTGTTGGTGAAGGCGTGCGCCAGGCCGTCGATGTGCAGCGGCTTGTAGGCATACGCCATGTCGATGCCGCGATCGATCAGCGCGCGGGCAAGAAAATTCGCCGCCGCGCGCTGGCCGTGCAGCCCCATCTTCCAGTCGCCCGTTTCGCCCCAGCGGTTCGGCTTGCCGCCGTTGCCGTTGTGCCAGGGCTTCAGCGCGAAGTCCTCGTCGAGACCCATGACGCAGAACGCCGGGATGATGTCCTCGCGGAAATTCTCGTACTGGTCGTCGCCCCAGATCAGCACGATGTCGGGGTCGAACGCGTCGAGCGCGCTGCGCACCGCGCGGAACCCGTCGGCCATCCGCGCCCCATAGCGTCGGGCCGAGGCCACCCCGGCGTCGTTGCCGAGTTCGGTCAGCAGCGCGTCGGGCCAGTTGGCGCGGTCCTTTTGCCGCGCCGGCACGTTGGGCGCGGTGAGCAGGTGATGAAATCCGCCGGGCATGCGCTCGTCGGGCAGCAGCAGGCCGGGATAGTGCGTGCAGCCAAGGCCGAGGATCTCGCCCATCGACGCCTTCCTCCGTGTTCGGGTTCTTGTTGTTGCGGCGAGGCTAGGCGCGGGCACGGTCTGACGCAATGGGATGGCACGGTGGTGTGGCTAGCCCATCTTATTCACCGCATAGCAGGGATTCGCTGACGGGCATGGTACAAGTGTCTGGAATCGCCTAGAGATTGGGTGCTGACACCAACCCAGGCACCCGGACAGAATCTGCCATGCCCGCCGACGATGACGAT
>DATLQW010000205.1:0-33622 GCA_035535035.1 Acetobacteraceae bacterium | reverse complement strand
GTCATCGTCGGCGGGCATGGCAGATTCTGTCCGGGTGCCTGGGTTGGTGTCAGCACCCAATCTCTAGGCGATTCCAGACACTTGTACCATGCCCGTCAGCGAATCCCTGCTATGCGGTGAATAAGATGGGCTAGTGCCCTGCGTCGCTGGTATTGCGGAGATCGCTCCGCACGGACGGTTTGTGGCGACAAACGGCGACGCTCGCGAACCGGTCTCGCTGGCGTGGAGCGGTCATGTCGGATAACGCCGTGCGGTCCGTGCGGGCCGCTCTGTCGCTAGTATTCAACACGGAGACCACGAAGAACCACGGAGCAGCACGGAGCGGTTCAGACGACAAATCGCCGCAGGCCGTCCTTCAACAGCCGCGGCAATGGCCTTGCTGCTGTCGCCGCAGGCGGCTGCCGCCGCTCCCTCGCCGGCACCCAGGAACATTGTGCGTTCGGCAGCCGAGCCTGCACGGCCGCCTGCGTTCCGCCGGCAGGTCCTTGCCCGTACCGCCACGGGTCCGCCGACCGGGCCGCCCGCTATCCGGGCGCACCATGTCTGCTATGCCTGAACGACCGGGGCCAGAGCATGGCTGGCCCCGCCGTCCTGATTCGTGCCGACCGCGAATTCCCGTTGGCAGAGCCTGACACGGCAGTCCGATCGACCGCTCCGGCTGGTCCCCGCATGATGAGTGACTCAGGGCACCAGGCAAACATGCGCCGCCGGCTGGTGTGTCATGGGCAGGGCGCGGCCGATGCGTACCTGGACCAGCAAATGCGATGCCAAATCACCCGCTCGCACCCACCCGACCGCCTTACTCAAGAGCAAGCGAGAGAACTCGTCTCCACAACCCGCCTATCGCGGCGACTATCGGGCTCGACCCGGCCGCGGACCGCCGGGGTCCGGCCGCAATGCACCCTCGTCACCGCATTATTTCACCGCAATGGTGTGGGCCAGAAAATCCTCCAGCGCCCGCACCGGTGCCGAATCCGCGAACACGCGGGGACGGCCTGCGCGCAGTTCGGCGACGAAGCGCGCGCGCTCCAGCGGGTCGGCGAGGCGCACCGCAGCCTCGACATAGGCATCCACATCCGCCGCGACGCGATGCGCCAGACCCATGCATGTGAGGATCGCCGCGCTGTGCCGCCCGCGCATCAGGGCCGTTGGCACGGTCACCACCGGCAGGTCGCAGGCAACCGCCTCCAGCGTGGAATTGCATCCTGACCAGCCGATGCTGTCGAGGAACACGTCCGCGGCTCGCAACAGCGCAGGAAACGCCGTATGCGGAACCGGCTCGATCAGCACGCAGTGGCGTTGCCAGTCCAGTCCGGCGGCGGCGAAGGCGCGTTGCAGCCGGGCGCGGAACACCGCGTCGCCGCTGCCGCCCGGCGCGCTGAGGAACAGGAACCGCGCCGCCGGCACGCGTGCCGCGATGCGCGGCCACACCGCGTCGTCGCGCGGCAGGTATTTGGCCAGCGACTGGCAGCAGAGATACGCCACCGTATTGTCGCCCAATCCCAGCGCGGCGCGGTCCGTCACCCCGCCGTCATCCGGCGGCGGCGTGTAATGGATGCCGAGACCCGGCAGACGCACCAGCCGCTCGGTGTAGTGCGCATCGCCGTCTGGCGGCTCCATCGCCTCGCTCGACAGGTAGTAGTCCATTGTCGGCAGGCCGGAGGTGTCGGGGTGCCCCCAGGTCGTGCACTGCGCCGGTGCCAGCCGCAGCGCCGCCAGCCGCACCGCCGTCTGTTCCATGCCGATGTCGAGATACACCAGCACGTGCGGTGCGTCGGCCAGGATGCACGCGCGCCAAGTCGCGACATCCGCCATGCCGCGCGCGAACCGATCGCAGCACGCGGCGAACCGGTCGCTGACCGCGTCGCGCGACGGGCTGAACTGGTAGCCGAACACCGCGAAGCGCGACCGGTCCAACTCGGTGATCCACCCCCCATGCGTCTTCGACACCGAATGCATGTGCAGGTGCGCCGAGGCGAACCCCACGCGGATCTTCTCCCCCGGAAGTAGCGGCGGCGGCACCGGCGCCGGCGCAAAATCCTGCGCGGCGGCAAGGCGACCGACGATGCCGCCGTAGCAGCGCTGCAAAGCACGATCGTTCTTCCCATGATACGCAACCAGAAACGGCTGCGCCAGGCCGATTGCCGCCGCGGCCACGCAACGCGTTTGGGGTGTGGCCCGCGCGACCAGCGCGGCCAGCTCGGTCAGCGCCGCCGCGTAATCCGCCCGCCGCCGGGTCACCTCTGCCTCATCCGCGTGCACTCGGGTGAGGTGTGCCATGGTCCGAGTCAGGCTGGCACCGATGTCGTCGGGCGCGGCGCGCAGCCGGATCGCCAGCACGCGACGCGCATCGTCCTTCTGGCCCGCCATATGCAGCAGGTTGGCCAGCCACAGCAGCGAGGCGTGGTCGGCATCCAGCGCCACCAGACGGTCCGTGGCCTCGCGCGCCAGCGCCGCGTCGCCGGAGCGCATCGCGCGGTCGGCAAACGTCACCAGCACCGCGCTGGCATCGCCGCGCGCGCCCGATTCCGCCAGCAGCTTCGCCAGGCCGAACCAGGCGGGTACATAGTCCGGATACCGCGCCACGGCCTCGCGTTCGCGGGCAATCGCGTCTTCGCCGCGTCTCAGGCGCCTGAGTACCGCCGCCAGGTTGTGCGCCGACCGGCCCTCGGGCGCGAGGCAATGCGCGGCCTCGATCAGGGTCAGCGCCGCCGCGGGCTCGTCGCGCGCCAGGCGCAGCAGGCCGAGCCCGTGCAACGCTTCCACCGCGTCCGATGAAACCAAGGCGCGGTATGTTGACTCGGCGGCGTCGAGATCGCCGGCGTGATGGGCCGCGCGGGCCTGTTCCAAGGTTGCGAGCATGACGGTGCAGCCTGTCACGCCACCCTTAACGCCCGGTTTAGAAGCCGCTACGCTGCCGCCATGGGACCACTTTCAGGCGTGAAGATCGTCGAGTTCGCCGGCATCGGCCCGGCGCCGCTGGCCGCCATGCTGCTGGCCGACATGGGCGCCACCGTGCTGCTGATCGATCGCGCCCTGCCGGCCGATCTCGGCGTGCCCTTGCCGCAAAACATCGAGTTCACCAAACGCAACCGCGCGGTCATCCTGCTCGACCTGAAGCGGCCGGAATCGCTGGCGGCGGCGCTGCGGCTGATCGACGGCGCCGACGCGCTGATCGAGGGTTTTCGCCCCGGCGTGATGGAACGGCTCGGGCTGGGACCCGATGTATGCCTCGCGCGCAATCCCCGGCTGGCCTACGGCCGCGTCACCGGCTGGGGGCAGGAGGGCCCGCTGGCGCAGGCCGCCGGGCACGACCTGAACTACATCGCGCTCACCGGAGCGCTGCACGCGATCGGCCGCGCCGGCCAACCGCCCACGCCGCCGCTGAACCTGGTGGGCGACTATGGCGGCGGCGCCATGTACCTGGTCACCGGATTGCTCGCGGCGATCGTTTGCGCGCGGGCCACCGGGCATGGGCAGGTGGTGGACGCCGCGATGGTCGATGGCGCGCTGTCGCTGATGACCGCGCCCTACGCGATGAAGGCCGGCGGCCGGCTGAACGCGCCGCGCGGCGAAAACCAGCTCGACAGCGGCGCTTACTACTACGAGGTGTACGAGTGCGCCGATGGCCAGTACGTGTCGGTGGCGGCGATCGAGGGCCGCTTCCACGCCGAGCTGCTGCGGTTGCTGGAGATCGATCCGGCGACGCTGCCGGCGCAGCGTGATCGGGCCGGTTGGCCTCGGGTGAAAGCCATCCTGGCCGAACGGTTCCGCACCCGCACCCGCGCGGACTGGTGCGCCTTGCTGGAGGGCACCGACGCCTGCTTCGCACCGGTGCTGTCGATGGACGAGGCGCCGTCGCACCCGCACAACCGCGCGCGGGGTGCGTTCATCGAAGTCGGCGGCGTCGCGCAGCCCGCGCCGGCGCCGCGATTCTCGCGCAGCAAGGCGCCGCCGCCGCGCCCGCCGGGGTCGGTCGATGCGCGCGAGACGCTGGCGGCGTTCGGGCTGTCGGCGGCGGAGATCGGCGCGATGTTGGGGTAAGCAGGGGCGGCCACAAAGGCGTCACGCCCAGTCGTCACGCTCACAGCCGTCACGCCCATCTTGACCCAACCCGCGTTCATTCGTAAGCATACGACCGCGCGTCCTGGGGAGAACGCCGTGCCATCAACCGATGGCCAGGCCCTCCTGTGCGGCGGGTTCCTGGTCGAGGACCATATCGGGTTTCTGCTCCGCCGAGCCCACCAGCGGCATGTGGCGCTGTTCCTGGAACTCGCCGGCCAGCATGGCCTGACCCCGACCCAGTTCGCCGCCTTGTTCAAGGCTGTCGAGCTCGGACGGGTTACCCAGAATCTGCTCGGCCGGCTCACCGCCATGGATCCGGCCACCATCCAGGGAGTCGTGCGCCGGCTCACCTCGCGCGGCTTGCTCTGCCGTACCCACGACCCAATGGACCGCCGCACCGCCGTACTGGCGCCGACCGAGGCGGGGATTGCCCTGATCGCCCGCACCGTGGCATGCGCGCGGCGGGCGCACGACGCGGCGCTTGCCCCGTTGAACGCGCCAGAGCAAACCCAGCTCCTGGCACTGCTGCGCAAGCTGGCCTGAGCCTGACGGAGCCCCCACTTGGATGCCCACCACTTGGATGCGATAACGACGAATTCCGTGCCGCCGCTTGGCTTTGGCCCCGGCTTCGCCGACCTGGCGGCCCGGGACGGACTGATCCGGCTCGACCGGGCGTTCCTCGATCAGCTTGTTGCCGCGGATGCCGGCCTGCACGCCCGCCTGCTGACCGCGCGCGCTGCGCCCGAATCGCTGGCGGCGACGGACGAGAGTCAGCTTGTCGTGGCGCTCGGCCCGCACCTGGAAAACTTCATCGCCGTGCTGTTCGGCATCGAGGCCGAAACGCTGGCGCTGGCCCGTGAAACCGCCCAACTCGACCCGATCCACGCCTGCAAGCGGCTGTTCGTGCAGCGCCAGGCGGTGAAGAAATATCCCGACCCGTCCACCTTCGACGGCCCGTCGCTGTGCGCGGCGCTGGAGGCCCGCAGCGGCGCGGCGATGACCGAACTGGCCTTCGCCACGCATGTCGCGGCATGGGAAAAGACCGGCGACACGGACGGCATCGATATCGCGCTGCGCTACGCCGCCTGGGCGACGCTGACCGAATCCGGCCGCGCCGCGCACCGGGGCGGCACGTTGTTCGGCGTCCCGCACCGGCTCGACTACAATCATCTGGTGCCGGTCGAGACCATCGAGCGCGACGGCGTCACCATGCTGCGCCTGCCCGAGCACCACTGGCGCCAGCGCGAAGGATTCGCGCTGACCGATCACGGCATGAACCGCCAGCAGGCGCTGGACCAGGTCAACTACTGCATCTGGTGCCACACCCAGGGGAAGGATTCCTGCAAGACCGGCCTGAAGGACCGCAAGACCGGCGCATTCCAGAAATCGCCGTTCGGGGTGACGCTCGCCGGCTGTCCGCTCGACGAGAAGATTTCCGAAGTGCACACACTGCACGCGCAAGGCAACCTGCTCGGTGCATTCGCCACCATCGCCATCGACAACCCGATGATGGCGGCCACCGGTCACCGTATCTGCAACGACTGCATGAAGGCCTGCATCTACCAGAAGCAGGACCCGGTCGATATTCCGCAGGCCGAGACCAGCATACTGAAGGACGTGCTGTCGCTGCCGTGGGGCTTCGAGATTTATTCCCTGCTCACGCGCTGGAACCCGCTGGACCTGCGCCGCCCGCTGCCGCGGCCGGACAGCGGGAGGAAAGTGCTGATCGTCGGCCTCGGCCCCGCCGGCTTTACCCTGGCGCACCACCTGATGAACGACGGCCACACGGTGGTCGCGATCGACGGGCTGCGCATCGAGCCGCTCGGCATCGACCCCGCCGCGCCGGTGCGCGACACCGAGGCGCTGTTCGAGAATCTCGACGACCGGGTGATGGCCGGTTTCGGCGGCGTCGCCGAATACGGCATCACCGTGCGCTGGAACAAGAACTATCTCAAACTTGTCCGCCTGCTGCTGGAGCGCCGGGGGGAACAATTCGCGCATTTCGGCGGCGTGCGGTTCGGCGGCGGCGCGACGCTGTCGATGGACGACGCCTGGGCGATGGGATTCGACCACATCGCATTGTGCCTCGGCGCCGGCAAGCCGACGGTGCTGGACATCCCCAACGGCCTGGCGCGCGGCGTGCGCGCCGCGTCCGATTTCTTGATGGCGCTGCAACTCACCGGCGCGGCGAAGTTTTCCTCCATTGCCAATCTGCAGATCCGCCTGCCGGTGGTGGTGGTCGGCGGCGGCCTGACGGCGATCGACACCGCAACCGAAAGCCTGGCCTACTACGTGCGCCAGGTCGAAAAATTTTCGGCCCGCTATCGCACGCTGGTCGCCGAACGGGGCGAAACCGCGGTGCGCCGGCCCTGGAACGCCGAAGAAACGACAATCGCGGAAGAATTCCTCGCGCACGCCGCCGCCATCCGCGCCGAGCGCGACGCCGCCGCGCGTGAAGGCCGCGCCCCGCGGGTGGCGCAATTGCTCGACCAATGGGGTGGCGCCACCATCGCCTATCGCCGCCGGCTGATCGATTCTCCCTCCTACACGCTGAACCACGAGGAAGTGGCGAAGGCGATGGAGGAAGCGGTGCGCTTCGCCGAGGGCCTGACGCCGCTCGCCGTGGACGTGGACGAACACGGCCACGCCGCCGCCATGCGCTTCACCCGCGCCGACGGCTCCGCGGCCCTGCTGCCCGCGCGTGCCGTGCTGATCGCCGCCGGCACCCAGCCGAACACGGTGCTGGCCCGCGAGGACAGGCGCTTTCAACTGGAGGGAAGATATTTCCAGGCGGTGGACGAGACCGGCGCTCCGGTCTCCCCCGTGCGCGGCCTGGCCAAGCCCGAAATCGCCCAGGTGCTGATGCACCGCGCCGGGAACGGCCGCTTCGTCAGCTTCTTCGGCGATCTCCACCCGAGCTTCTTCGGCAACGTGGTGAAGGCGATGGGCGGGGCCAAGCGCGGCTACCCCGTGGTATCGCGTGCGCTGGCGGCACAGCCGGCCTCGGCGATAACCGGTGCCGACCTGATCGCGCGCTGCCGCGACGAGTTGTGCGCGACGGTGCATGCGATGCGGCGGCTGACGCCCACCATCGTCGAGGTGGTGCTGCGCGCCCCGGCCGCCGCGCGCGCCTTCCGCCCCGGCCAGTTCTACCGGCTGCAAAACTACGAAATGCACGCTGCGCGCATTGCCGAGCCAGGCCCCGACGGCAGCACCGTCGCCACGGTGCTGACCATGGAAGGCCTCGCGATGACCGGCGCCTGGACCGATCCGCAACGCGGCCTGGTGTCGGTGATCGTGCTGGAGATGGGCGGCAGCTCCGACCTTTGCGCGCTGCTGAAACCGGGCGAGCCGGTCGTGCTGATGGGTCCCACCGGCACGCCGACCGAAATTCCCGCCGGCAAGACCGTCGCCTTGCTCGGCGGCGGGCTGGGCAACGCGGTGCTGTTCTCGATCGGCGCGGCGCTGCGCGCGGCCGGGTCGCGCGTGCTGTATTTCGCCGGCTACAAGGCGGTGCGGGACCGCTACAAGGTGGAAGAAATCGAACGCGCCGCGGACGTCATCGTCTGGTGCTGCGACGAGTATCCCGGATTCCCGCCGAATCCGGACCGGAAGCGGGACCGCAGCGTCGCCGGCAACATCGTGCAGGGCATGGCGGCGTACGGCTCGGGCCAGTTGGGCGCGCAGGCGATTCCGCTGGCCGACGTGGAGCATATGATCGTCATCGGTTCCGACCGCATGATGCAGGCGGTCGGCGTGGCGCGGCACGGCGTGCTGGCACCGTATTTGAAGGCGGGGCACACCGCGATCGGGTCGATCAACTCGCCGATGCAGTGCATGATGAAGGAGGTCTGCGCGCAGTGCCTGCAGCCGCAGGTCGATCCGGTGACCGGCGCGCGGTCCGTGGTGTTCTCCTGCTTCAACCAGGATCAGGCGCTGGACCGGGTGGATTTTCCGGCGCTGCACGAGCGGCTGGGACAGAACGGCACGCAGGAGAAGCTGACGGCGCAATGGATCGACCGCGCGCTGCGCCGCTTGCAGGCGCGCGGGGCGGCGGCGGAGTAAACGTCGCCGGGAAGTTCCATCAATTCTGGCGCCGGTTCTTCGAGTTCAGAGCATGTTCACCCTGGCTGGTAACCCGTGCCATGCCACCTGTCATTGCGAGCGAAGCGAAGCAATCTCCCGCCCGGTGAGCCGATTCCTGTGTCCCCGGGCGGGAGATTGCTCCGTTCCTCGCAATGCCAGTCGCAAGGCTGGCATTTTCCGGCAGGGTGGAAATGCCCTGGCCAGCCGATCCGCTGGCCGGCGCCAGATGCGAGCCTCGGCCAAGCGTGCCGGCCAAGATCGTGGACGCCACGCATCTGCGGGTGTTCGCGCGCATCTGTTCGCGCGCATCTTGACCCCGCGCCGGCTGGCCAACAAGCTCGCGGCCCATGAGCCAGTACATCGTCGAATATACGGATCGCGTGCGGCCGGAATGGATTGACTCCAACGGCCACATGAACCTCGCTTATTACGTCGTGGTGTTCGATCTGGGCACCGACCGGCTTTACGACGCGCTGGCCATCGGCAATGCTTACCGTGAGGCCACCGGCAATTCCTGCTTCACCGCCGAGACGCACACACTATACGAGCGCGAGGTGAAAACCGGCGAACAATTGCGTGTCGCCACCACCCTTCTCGGCGCAGATATGAAACGGCTTCACTACTTCCATGAGATGTTCCGCGCGGTTGACGGTCACCGTGTGGCGGCACAGGAATTGCTGGCGCTGCACATCGACATGCGCGTGCGGCGCGTGGCGCCGTTCCCGGCGGACCGGCTGGCGTCGATCGGCGCGGCCTTTCGGGCGCAAGGGAACCGGCCCTTGCCGCCCGGTGTGGGGCGGCGGATCGCGCTGGCTCCTGCGACGCCGCAGCGAGAAGCGTAGCGACGAAACGGTCTTCCGTCTGAGGGACCGCAGCTTGCTCGGGCGGGGACGTTGCTCCGGCTTTACGTTACCTTCTAAAAACAGACTCCCCCTCCCACAAGGGGAGGGGGAGTCTCCTGCCTCCTGCTTCCCGCCACCCGTGCGGTTTCATTCGCGGCCGGGCCGCCGCGGCCGGCCGGTGGTCAACGCCCAACGACAAAGCTACCCCAGGAACTTCTCCGTCCAGCTTTGGTAATCGCCCGCGCGCGTCACGCGCTTCATAAGTTCGGCCGAAGCGATGCCTTGCAGGTCCGACGGCTTCACGCCCTCGCGCAACGACTTCAGCGTGTCGTACACCGCCTTCACCGCCGCCGAGAACGGCTGGTGTCCCTGTAGCGCGATGCGCACGTTGCGGCTGCCGAGATATGCCTTGTCCGACATGCCGCCCCCGCCACCGCCGCCCAGCATCAGCGGCAGCTTCACCGAAGCGGCCATCGCCTCGAGGTTAGCCGGGTTCATGCCGCCGGCGAAGAACAGCGCATCCACCCCGGTTGCTTCATAGGCTTTCGCGCGGGCGATCGCATCGTCGATGCCGGCGATCGCGGCGGCGCTGGTGCGGCCGATGATCGTCAGGGACTTGTCCTCGCGGGCGGCCAGCGCGGCGCGCATCTTGCCCACGCCTTCCTCGATCGAGATCAGTGTCGGCTTCGGCTCGCGGAAGCCGCGCGGCAAGGCGGTGTCCTCGATCATGATGCCGGCGACGCCGGCGGTTTCCAGCTCCTGCACCGTGCGCATCACGTTTAGTGCGTTGCCGTAGCCATGGTCGGCATCCACCATCAGCGGCAGCTTGCCGGCGCGGTTGATGCGATAGGCCTGGGCGGCGAACTCGGTCAGCGTCAGCAGGATCAGGTCGGGATTGCCCAACACGGCAAACGAACCGATCGAACCGGCGAACATGCCGACCTCGAAGCCGAGTTCCTCGGCGATGCGCGCCGAGATGGCGTCGAACACCGATCCCGGATGGATGCATTCGTTGCCGGCAATCACCGCCCGGTAGCGTTCACGCCGATCGGTCCAGTGCATGGTGTTTCCTTCCCTTCAGATCAACAGGCCCGCGAGCGCGCCGCTCATGCAGGTCGCCAGCGTGCCGGACAGAATTGAGCGCAACCCAAGCGCGACGATCTCATGCCGCCGTTCCGGGATCATCGCGCCGATTCCGCCGATCATGATGCCCAAGCTGCCGAAATTGGCAAAGCCGCACAGCGCGTAGGTCAGGACGACGCGGGTCCGCGGACTGAAAGCGCCAGGCGGCAGCATGGAAAAGTCCAGATAGGCGACGAACTCGTTCAGCACGGTCTTGGTCGCCATCAGCATCGCGGCGCGGCCGGTTTCCTGCCACGGCACGCCGATCAGCCACATCACCGGCCGGAACGGCACGGCGAACAGGCGCTGCAGCGTCACCGGCGCACCGTCCCAGACCGGCAGCAGGCCGAACGCCATGTTGACCAGCGCGACGCTCGCCACGGCCACCAGCAAGACGGCAACGATGCTGGCCAGGACGGGAATCCCGTCGAGCGTGCCCTTCACCAGCGCATCCAGCGCGGACAGCGGCGGATCGCGCATCGCCAGCGTCGCTTCCGCCGGTTCGGGCGGCCCGAACGGCACCATCAGCGCGGCGATCGCCAGCCCCGCCGGCGTGCTGATCACCGATGCAATCAGGATGTTGCCGAGCGCGTTGGGGACGATCGGCGACAGGAACGACGCATAGATCACCATCACAGTGCCGGCAACGCCCGCCATGCCGCATGTCATCAGCGCGAACAACTCGCCGCGCTGCATGCGCGCAATGTATGGGCGCACCAGCAGCGGTGCCTCGACCATGCCGACGAACACGTGCACCGCGGCACCCAGGGCGAGCGCGCCGCCGATACCCAAAACACGGCGCAACAGCCAGGCGAACGCGGCGGTTACGCGTTGCAGCACGCCCCAATGGAACAGCAGCGACGCCAGCGCGCTGATCGTCAGCACCAGCGGCAGCGCCTGGAAGGCCAGGATGAAACTGCCGCCGGGATGCGCTTCGGCGAACGGCAGCGGCGGGCCGCCGAGATAGCCAAACACAAAGCGCGTGCCAGTCTCCGTGGCGTTCTGCAAGGCGGTGGCTGCGCTGTTGACCGCGAATACCGCACGCGTCGCTGGCGGCACGCGCAGCAGCAGCAGTGCGAGCGCAAGTTGCAGGACCAGGCCAGCGATGACGGTGCGCCACGGGATGCGGCGCCGGTCTTCGCTGCACAGGAAGGCGAGCGCGAGCAATGCGGCGATGCCAAATGGTGCGCGGTCCATGGCCGCACTAGACTCCCGCTCCCCTTGAGGGAGGGGGTTGGGGGGAGGGGTCGGCCGCGCATGAACCCCTCCCCCCAACCCCCTCCCTCAAGGGGAGGGGGAGTCGTAGCCGGTTGCGCTGCGTCATGCCGAGCGCTGGTTGAACGGATAATACGCCGGGAACTCGCCGACCGCGTTCATGTCGACTTCCACCAGCGTCAGCCCCTTCACCGCCAGCGCCTTGGCGACCGTTTCGCCGAATCCATCGGCGCGATCCACCTTGAAGAACGGAATATCGGAAACCGCTGCCAGCCGGCCGAGATCCGGGCTTTGCAGGTCGGCGAAGAAGCGGCGACCCTGTTGGGTAACGTCCTGGATGCGCTTGATCACGCCGTAGCCGCGATCGTTCATGACGATCACCGTCATGTCGAGCTTCTCCTGCACCGCGGTCCATAACTCGCCGACATTGAGGAAGAAGCCGCCGTCGCCGGTCATCACCACCGTTTTGCGATCGCCGGCGGCCGCGGCGGCGCCGATGCCGAGCTGCAGGCCCTGGCCGATGCCCGCGCCGACCGGATAGACGTTCTGCCGCGGATGGTAGATCGGAAATACGCGATTGCCCCAGGTGGTATTGCTCTGCGTCACGTCACGCACCCAGATCGCGTCGCGCGGCATCACCTTGCGCAACTGTTCCGAGAACGTGCCATAGGCGCCGAGCGTGCCGATGAACTCGCGCTGCGCCGCCTGCTTCAGGGTGCGGAACTCATCCTGGTAGCCGGGGTCAACCTTCATCTGGCCCTCGATGCGCGGCAACAGCGCCTGCAACGTTGCCGCGGCGTCGCCGCAGACGAAGTAGTTGCTGCGGTACGTGCGGCCGTTCGCCATCGGGTCGCTGTCGATCTGAACGATGTTCGCCGGCAGCTTCAGCGCCAGCTCCCCGGTCTCGTGGCCGCGCAGACGGCAACCGACGACCAGCAGCAGATCGACGCCTTTGTAGAACTCCGGAATCATCGGCACGCCGATGCCGGTCAATCCTCCCAAACTGCGCGGATCATCCTCCGCCACCGTTCCCCGCCCATTGAAACTGCTTACCATGCAAAATCCGAGATCGAGCAGTTGTGTGATGGGTACTGTGGCTCTCGTGGCACCGCGACCGAGCCACAGCAGCGGACGCTTCGCCCGGGCGACCCGCGCGGCGAGCTCGTCCAACTCGGTCGCGGTGGGAATTCGCGGCGGCGGCAGCGGCAACACGAAATTGTCCAGCACAGCCGGGCGTTCGATCTTTTCGCGTTGCAGGTCGATCGGCACCTCGACGCTGACCGGACCGGTCGGCGCGCTCAGTGCATCGACGGCGGCCCGGGTCAGCACGCCGAGTGCCTGCTGCGCGGATCGCACGCGATACGCCGACTTCGACACCGAGCGCAGCATGCCGAGCTGGTCGTGCGGATCATGCACCGTTCCCAATTCGCGGTCGGCGAATTTCGTCGCGGTGTGGCCGGTGATGTGCAGCACGGGAGAACCGGCGAAGCGCGCCTCGATCAGTCCGCCCACCGCGTTGGCGGCGCCGGGTCCGGTGGACGAGAAAATCACCCCCAGCCCGCCCGAGGCGCGCGCGTAGCCGTCCGCCATATGCGCGCCGCCAAGCTCGCCGCGCGCCATCATGAAGCGGATCGTGTTGCGCCGGCCGATCGCGTCCAGCATCGGGATGTTGTGCACCGAGGCAATGCCGAACGCCGTACTGACGCCGCACGCCGAAAGGAACTCGGCGACCATGTCGCCTACGGTATAATCGCCGGCCATATCTCACTGCTCCGCGTCGTTGCGCGGCACGCTGAAGCACCACACGCAGCGCGTCAACGGTTGCCGTGCGACCGGCGGCGCGGCATGCTGATGCGGCAAGTGCGGGGAGCAAGCCATGAGCGGGCGGGTCGAGGATCATTACGCCAATCCCGACATCGTGCCGCGCATACTGGCGGCGCTGCGGCAGGTCCACGGTGCCGACGCGCCCATCACGCCGGATGCGCTCGCGCCGCTCGACCATTTTCATGGCCGCGGCGTGCTGGCGACGCGCGAGATGGTTGCCATGCTGCAGCCGCAGGCAGGCGAACGGGTGCTGGACATCGGCTCCGGCATCGGCGGTCCGGCGCGGTGGATCGCCGCGCGGTTCGGTTGCCACGTGACCGGGGTGGACCTGACGCCGGCGTTCTGCGATGCCGCGGTGGCGCTGAACGCGATCACCGGCATGGCAGGGCAGGTGCGCATTCTGCAAGGCAACGCGCTGGCCCTCCCCCTGCCCGATGCCGCGTTCGATCGGGCCTGGTCGCAGAATGTGGTGATGAACATTGCCGACAAGCGCGGGATGTATCGCGAGGCGCTGCGGGTTCTGAAACCCGGTGGCCTGCTGGCGCTGTCGAATGTCTGCGCCGGACCGCTGGGCGAGCCGTATTTCCCGGTGCCCTGGGCGGCAACGTCCGCGACCAGTTTCCTTTCGACGCCGGAGGAGACGCGCGACGATCTGCTGGCGGCAGGGTTCGAGATCGTGCAGTTCCGTGAAACGACGCAAGCCGTTCTGGCGGATCAGATCAAGGACCGCCAGCGGATGGAGACCAAGGGACTGCCGCCGCTCGGCGTTCACCTGATCGTCGGCGAAAGGGCGCGGGAGTACCGGATCAACTCCGCGCGCAGCCTGGAGGACGGCCGCACCGCGACAATCGAGGCTTTGCTGCGCAAGCGCGGGTGACGGATCGGGCCGACGGCCTGCGCGGTTCGGTGACCGGGCCCGCGGCGCCACGTGAATTGCCTGGTCAGTGTACGAATTGCTCGTCCGTTCGTACTTGACGTTAGGCAAAAACCCAGGATACGTGGCCAAGTCGGCATCTGTGTGCCGGCATTTGGCCGACGACGACCGGACCCGCCCCCTGGTGACGCAAGCGACATTGTTGCGTTGCGTCCCGGTGGGTGCGGGGGGATGGTGGACGTTCTTCTGAAGTAACGACACTGCCACCACCTCCCTGAACGGATACCGGCTCGCGTCTTCATGCAGGAGGACTTCCCTATGGACAGTAGTGCAGTAGCCGGCGGACGAATAGGCGGCCTGAGCGCCATCAGCCGCTATCAGTGGATCGTGTTTTTCGTAGTGTGGCTCGGTTGGACGCTCGATGCCGCGGATTTCGGTCTGTATTCACTCGTGTTGCGCCCGGCACTGACCGAATTGCTCGGCGGCAATCCACCGATGAGCCTGATCGGCACCTATGGCGGATTGCTCAGCATGACCGGCTTGCTCGGCTGGTCGTTCGGCGGGTTCATCTTCGGCATCTATGCCGACTATGTCGGTCGCGTGCGCGCGCTGGCGACCAGCATCATCATCTACAGCGTCTTCACCGCGTTGCAAGGCCTGTCACACGGAATCTGGGACTTCGCCATCTACCGCTTCCTCGCCGGCCTCGGCACCGGCGCCGAACTCATGGTCGGCATTCCCCTGCTCGCCGAGGCGCTGGGCGAAACGCACCGTGCCAAGATCGCTGGGTTCATGATGACCGGCGGTGCGCTCGGCACGTTCCTTGGTGCCTGGACCTACGGAATGGTCGGCGGCTACGGCTGGCGTGTGGTGTTCTTCATCGGCGTGGTGCCGGCCCTGTTGCTCGCCGTCATCCGCCGGCGGGTGATCGAGCCAGAGCGTTTCGCCGACGTAAGGGAACGGCGCCAGACCATCAAGACCGGGCAGCGCGTTGCCGACGACGACCGCCAGTTCATGCGCTTCGTGCCGATGCAGTTGTTCAGCCCGGCGCTTCGCCGCAATACCATCGTCGGCCTGCTGTTCGGCCTGGGTTCGCTGCTCGCGATCTGGACCACGAACATCTGGTTGCCGACGATCCTGTCGCTCATGGTGCAACAGAGCGGCCTGACCGGCGCCGCCGCCGTGCCGTTCGTCAGCCACGGCATCATGATCTGGAGCCTCGGCGGCATCGCGGGTTATATCGGCTTCGGCTTCATCGCCGATATCGTCGGCCGCCGGGCGACCGTCGTGCTGTATGCCGTCGGCACCATCGCCGCCGGGCTCACGCTGTACCTGGGCCTCACTGCCTATGAGCCGTACTATCCCATCGTGCTGCCGATCTTTGGCTATTTCGTGTTCGGCACATTTACCGGATTCGCGGTTTACCTGCCGGAACTGTTCCCCACCCATGTGCGTTCGACCGCGGTCGGGTTCACCACCGGCACCGCCCGCGTCGTCACCAGCTTCGGACCGCTGGTCGCCGGCCTGATGGTCGGTCTGTTCGGCGGCAGCTTCAACAAGGTGACCGCCTTCATGACCTGCTTCGCGGTGCTCAGCATCGTCGCGATGATGCTGGGGCGCGAGACCAAAGGCGCCGGACTGCCCCGGTAGCGGCCACGGCACACCTCTCCCGCCGCGCGGGAGAGGTGTTCTATAGTGCGGCCTCCATCTCCCGCCGGTACCGATACGCGGCGTCGGTCGCATCGATGCGCACGTCGTTCCACGTCACGCAGTGTCCCACCGGCACGTCGCGCAGCAGCGGCACGCGGTTCGCCAGGCCGATCGGCAGCCCGCCGATCTCCAGGCTCGCGGCCGCCGGCAGCAGCTTGCCCCAGACGGAGGCGCCGCCCTCGCCATCCAGCGTCTCGCCCGCCTTCAGGTTGCGCTTGGCCGTTGCCACCACGTCGCCACGAAAGCCGGTGGGCGCGCCGGTTGCCTCGCGACGCAGCGCCGCCGACAGGATGGAGACGTTCAGCTCCAGGCCGATCAAATGGAACGGCCGGTACAGCGCGGATATCCGCTCGGACTCGTCAGTGACGACGCCGTATTCCTTGAAGCATTGCGCGGTGTAACTGCTCGCCGCCTCGAACACGACATACACCCCCCAGCGCAGGTCGTTCGCCACGTTGCGCCCGTCGCGGTGCAGGGAGGAGACAACTTCCACCTGGCCGGCGTGATGCAGCACGCCCGCGTTGCCGGGCCGTAGCGCCTGCGCAAGTTTATGCGTGCCGCAGGGCGGAAAACGCAGGCCGTCCGGCGGCGGCGTCAGGCCGGTGGCGTTGGCCACCGCGGCCATTTCGATGGCCGATTTCGTGCCGTCCAGGAACGAGTTGAACATCTGCGGATTCATGCCGCCCGCGCGCGCGGTGTCTTCGGTCAGGCCGTAATAGTCCCACACCGTGGCAGGCGTGGAAGCGTGGTATTCCGGCAGGTATTTCGTGCCCTTGCCCGCGGCGATCACGCGGAAGCCGCAGGCGCGCGCCCAGTCCACCATTTCGCAGATCAGCGCCGGCTGGTCGCCATAGGCCAGGGTATAGACCACGCCGGCACGCTCGGCCTCGCGCGCCAGGGCGACGCCGGCCAGCACGTCGGCCTCGACGTTCACCATGACGACGTGCTTGCCCTCGGCGATGGCGCGGCGCGCATGGGCGATGCCGGCGGGTGCGTGGCCGGTGGCTTCCACCACCACCTCCAGGTCGCCGGACGCCATCATCGCCATGGCGTCGTCGGTGAAGCGCGTGGCTTCGATGCGCGCCGCGTCCCACCCGACGCGACGGCAGGCCACGCGCGCCCGGTCGGGGGCCAGATCGGCGATTGCCGCGACCTCGATCCCCGGCGTGGTCGGCACCTGCGCCAGGAACATCGAGCCGAATTTTCCCGCGCCGATCAGTCCGACGCGCACCGGCCGGCCGGCCGCGAGGCGTTGCTGCAACAGCCGATGCAGGTTCATGCATGTTCTCCCTTCACAGGCGGGTGGTTTCGTGCGGACATAGCATCCGGCGAGGAGGCAACGCGAATGGCCGAGGTGGAATGGCGCCGGCTGCGCGCCGACCAGTTGCGCGAACAGGCGCAGCGGGGCGCAATCGTCATTTTACCCGTTGCGTCGCTTGAGCAACACGGCCCGCATCTGCCGGTGGAGGTCGACTCGCTGCTGGGCGAAACCGTTGCGCTGCGCACCGCGCGCAAAGCCGAGGCCATGGGAACACCCGCGCTGGTGCTGCCGGTGCTGTGGACCGGGCTGTCGGAACATCACATGAGCTTCGGCGGCACCGTCACGCTGGATTTCGCCACGTTCAGCGCGCTGGTGGAAGGCGTGGTGCGCTCGGTGCTGCGGCACGGCTTCCGCCGCATCGTGCTGCTGAACGCGCATGGCGGCAATGAGAACGCGTTGCGCAGCATCACCGACGAGCTGACGCCGAAGCTCGGCGTTCCGATCGTGCAATTCACCTATTGGTACGCCGCCGCGGTGGCGATCGCGAAGATCCTTGAAACCCAAGGCGGGCTGCAACATGCCTGCGAAGCGGAGACCTCCATGATGCTGGCGGTCCGGCCGGAACTGGTGGCGACCGAGCGCATCCCGTTGGCCCGGTCCAACGCTTCGCCGAGCGTCAGCAACGTGGCCGGCGGCGGCGTTTATCTCTGGCGCACCGTCGGCAGCCGTTCCGCGTCCGGCGTGATCGGCAATCCGGAAGCCGCCAGCGCGGCAAAGGGCGAGCTCCTGTTCGAGGCGATCGCCGACGCGCTGGCGAAGAAATTGTGCAATGCAGAGCTGTGGCAATTGCCATGGCAATCGGAGCAGATGGCATGAGCATCGACCTCACGGTCAACGGCAAGCAAATCACCGTCGCCGCAAGCGAGACAACGCCCCTGCTTGACGTGTTACGAAACGAACTCGACCTGAAGGGCGCGCGCTATGGCTGCGGCCTGGAGCAATGCGGCAGTTGCATGGTGCTGGTGGACGGCGAGCCGGTGTATGCGTGTTCGCGCGAGGTCGGCACGGTCGCCGGGCGGCATGTCAGCACGATCGAGAGCCTCGGCGGCACGCACCCGTTGCAACTTGCCTTCCTGGAAGAGCAGGCGGGGCAGTGCGGATATTGCCTCTCGGGCATCATCATGTCGGCCAAGGCGTTGCTCGATCATAACCAGGTGCCGACGCAGGCCGACATCGTTGCCGCGCTGGACAAACATCTGTGCCGCTGCGGCGCGCATCCGCGCATTCTGCGTGCCGTCGAGAAAGCCGCCGCCGCGCTGCGGCAAGGAGCCCCACGATGAGCGATACCCTGCCGCTGTCGATCCAGAACAACCGGCGCCTGGAGAAGTGGCTGCGCTTGCAGCCTGATCGCACGCTGCGGCTGGCGGTCGGCAAGGTGGAACTTGGCCAGGGCAACGTCACCGCGCTGGCGCAGATCGCCGCGGAGGAGTTGGACCTGGGCCTGGACCGCATCACCGTGCTGTCGGGCGATACGCAGGACGCGCCGGATGAGGGCCAGACCACGTCGAGCCAGTCGATCGAAGTGTCCGGCCGTTCGGTGCGGCTGGTCACTGCGGAATTTCGCGCCCGCGTGCTGGATCGGCTGGCGCAACGGCTGAATTGCAGCCCGGGCGAGATCACCGTGGAAGACGGCGCGTTCCATCGTGGTAACGCTCCGACGGGACACGATTATTGGTCGTTCTCGGCGGATGAGGATTTTGCCCGGGATATCGAGGGCAACGCGACGCCGAAGCCGCCCAGTTCCTATCGCGTGGTGGGCCAGCCGATCCCGCGCCGCGACCTGCCGGCGAAGGTCGCCGGTGCCGCGTTCATCCACGACATGGTGCGGCCGGACATGCTGCACGCCCGCATCCTGCGCCAGCCGGGCCGTGGCGCGACCCTCGCGGCGTTGAACGAAGCCGCGGTGCGGCGCGCCGCCGGCGGCGCGTTCCGCATTGTGCGCGTCGGCAATTTCCTCGCGTTCGTCGGGCCGGACGAAACCGTGGTGCAACGCGCCGCCGCCGCCGCGCCGCTGCATGCGAGATGGGAGGCTGTGCCGCGGCTGACCCCGGCAATGCAAGAGGCGGCCTGGCTGATCGGCCAGCCATCGAACGATCGCTTGCTGTACGACGAATCTCCGCCGGCCACCGCCGGCACCGTGCTGCAGGCAAGCTATTCGCGGCCGTACGTGGCGCATGCATCGATGGCGCCGTCTTGTGCGCTGGCGGAATTTCGCAACGGACACCTGGAGGTTTGGTCGCACACGCAGGGTCCGTATCCGTTGCGAACGGCGCTGGCCAACGTGCTGGACATGCCCGGGGAAAGCATGACGGTGCGGCACGCACACGGGGCCGGCTGCTATGGCCATAACGGTGCCGACGACGTGGCGCTGGATGCGGCGGTGATCGCGCGGCAAATCCCCGACCATTGCATCCGTGTGCAGTGGCGGCGGGAGGAAGAATTCGGCTTCGAACCGCTCGGATCGGCGATGCACGTGACAGTGCGTGCGGCATTGGACGACGCGGGAAAGCCCGCGGACTGGACCACGGAGATCTGGTCCGCGACTCATGTGCAGCGGCCCAGCACCGGCGGTAACATGCTGACGCACGAGGCGCTGCCGACGCCGCCGCCCGATCCGCGTCCGACCGATCCGCCGGAAGCCGCCGGCGGTGGCGGCACGCGCAACGGCTTGCCGCTATACGACTTCCCGGCGAAGCGCATCGTCCACCACCTGGTGTTGCGACCGCCGGTGCGCACGTCCGCGCTGCGCGGACTCGGCGCACTGCCCAACGTGTTCGCGCTGGAATGCTTCATGGACGAACTGGCCGGGCATGCCGGCGTCGATCCGGTGCAATACCGGTTGTCGCTGCTGTCCGATCCGCGCGCGCGGCGGCTGATCGAGAACGTTGCCGAGCGCTGCAACTGGACATCGCGCGGACCATCGGGCAGCGGACGCGGCGTCGGCCTCGGCTGGGCGCGCTACAAGAACAAGGCGGCCTATGCGGCGGTGGCGGTGGAAGTGGAGGTCGAACAGGAGGTGCGGGTGCTGCGGGCGTGGTGTGCCGCGGATGCCGGCCTGGTGATCAATCCGGACGGCGCGCGCAACCAACTCGAAGGCGGCATCGTGCAGGCCATCAGCATGACGCTCAAAGAGCAGATGCGACTGGATGCGGAAGGGCGGACGTCGCTGGATTGGAACGCGTATCCGATCCTGCGCTTCTCCGAAGTGCCGGAGATCAGCACCGAGCTGGTGCACGCGCCGGACCTCCCGACGCTGGGCATGGGCGAGTGTACCTTCGGCCCCACGGCCGCGGCGATCGGCAACGCGGTGGCGCACGCGCTCGGCGCGCGCATCCGCGACATGCCGCTGACGCGCGAACGCATCGCCGCGGCACTGCTGGCCTAGCGCCACATGGTCCCGACCACCGCGGCGCGGCGCTCGGTGATGCGGATCATGAGGTCGTGCAGCAGGTAGGAAACGCGATCGCGGCACCACGCCTGGCCGGACTCCGGATCATGGACGTGGGGCATGGCGATTCCGGCCGGCGCGTGGGCGTCGAAACCGAGGCGGCGCGCTGTTGCGACGCAGCGATACAGGTGGTCGGCGAATGCCACCATGCCGACACAGCCGAGCGATCGCGGTTCGGCCAACCGTGCGATTTCTTCCAGCACGCCGCCGGTGCTGAGATACACCGGCTCGCCGCGCGCATCGCGGGCGGGATTGATCGCGGTCACCAGCGCGTCCGGAACGCGGCCCGCCAGTGCGGCGGCGACTTCCCATTGTGCCACGACGCGCGCTCCGCTGCGCTGGTGCAGCGTAGCCGCGACGTCCGCGAGCGCCTGGTTCACCGGGCCAGGCTCGCGATTGCCGTTCGGCAGCATGCGGTTGCCGAAGGTGAAGGCGAGCACGGTGGCGATGCGGTCCGGTGCGATTTCCGGCGGGCGCCAGGACAAGGTTTCCTCCAGCAGGATTGCCGCGAGCGCCCGTGCCGTGCCGGCATCGCCGAGCTGGTGTTGCAGATGCGTCTCGAGTTCCGCGCGCAGCGTCATGGTGGTCTCCTCCCATCGGTGCGGCCGGCTTGCCAAGACCCGCGCGGTCCCGCAATGTCGCGCCTCAGTCTGGGAGGACGCCATGGTCATGTCCACGCGGCGCATTCGCCGCCGTCAGGTACTCGCGTCCGCGGCGGGCGGTGCGGGTCTGCTGATGCTGCCCGGCAAGGCTCCGGCGCAGGGCGGTGCGAAGAAGCTGGCCGGCGTGACGCTCAACGTGAGCTGCTGGAGCTCGTCCTATCCGCAATTCCTCGCCGATTACATTCCGGAGTTCGAGAAGGCCACCGGCGCCAAGGTCAATTATGAAACGCCGTCGTTCCCGATCTACAATCAGCGCATGGACCTCGAGCTGTCCACCAAAAGCGACGCGCATGATGTGATCAACGTGACGTTCATCTACATCGGCCGCTGGATCGGGGCCGGATGGGTGGTACCCCTCACCGACTACATCAACGACCCCAGGAAAACCCCGGCCGACTGGGACGTGGGCGATTTCCTGCCCGGCTCCACGGCCGCGTTCAAGGACCGGCAGGGCAGGCTGTGCGCCATTCCCTGGATCGCCGACGTGCAGATGGCGGGCGCTTCGCGCTACGACCTGATCCAGCAGGCCGGCATGAAGCTGCCCGACACCTTCGATGAGATGGCAACCATGCTGAAGGCGGTCAACCGGAAGGACGGCATCCCAGGCTTCGCGGCGGAAAACCACTATGGCTGGACCTTCATTCCGTTTCTGCAGGGCTTCGGCGGCAACGTGTTCCGCAACGCGCCGACCGACCTGACGCCGGTGCTCGACTCGCCCGAAGCGGTGGCGGCGGCCGATTTCTTCAGCAACATGTTGCGCGAATACGGCCCGGACGGCGTGCTGTCCTACACCTATGACCAGGTGGTGGAGGGATTGAAGCAAGGCCGCATCAACTACTCGACCAACAACGAGACCTTCCTGGTGCAGATGGCGGGGGCCGGCAGCAAGGTGGCGAAGACCTGCGCGTTGTCGCTGATGCCTGGCGGGCCGAAGGGGCGTTTCCCCAACGTCGCGGGCCATGGCTGGGGCATCCCGGTTGGATCGCGCAACAAGGATGCCGCCTGGGAGTTCATCACCTGGGCGACGTCGAAACAGCTATTCCAACGCATGTTCCGCGATCACGGCTACAGCTCGGTGACCCGCCGCTCGCTGATCGACGAGCCGGAGTTCCGGCAGAAGCTGCAGATCAACGGCATCGACGTGGCGCAGCTTTACCTCGACACGCTCACCCTGGGCGCCAAGGGCTACACGATCTATCGCACGGTCCCGCCCTATCCACCGATCGACCACGAGATCGACGTGGCCATCCAGCGCATCATCTCCAAGCAGCAGAGCGCGAAGGAGTCGATGGCGCGGTTGCAGCGGAACGCGCTGACCCAGTTGAAGCGTGCCGGCGTGAAGCTTTAGGCGTTGGCGGCGGCAGGCGGGACGCGCGGCTGGGCGGCGGAGCAGCGTCGGTCGTTCCGCATGGGGTTGTTGCCGGCGTTGCTGGTGCTGGGGCTGGTGACGCTGGGGCCGGCGCTTTATCTGGTCGTCACCAGCCTGACGCCGCTGACGCCGGTCAACCCCGCCACGGCGTTCGATTTCTCCGATCCGCTGGGCAACTACAAGGCGATCCTGGCCACCGGCGAGTTCTGGCGTTCGGTCTGGGTGCAGGTCGAGCTGTCGGTCGTCACCGTCGTCACCCAGGTCGCGGCCGGCCTCGGGCTGGCGCTGTTGCTCGATCGGCCGTCGCGTTTCCTGGAGGTGCTGCGCACCGGGTTCCTGGTGCCGATGGTGCTGCCGCCGATCGTCGTGGCGATCATCTGGAAGGTGCTCTACACGCCGGACATCAGCCCGCTGCATCATCTCCTGGCATGGCTCGGGATGCCGATCCATTCGCTGATCACCAATCCCGCCACGGCGATCTGGGCGATCGCCGCCGCCGACACGTGGGAATGGTTTCCCTTCACCATGCTCATGCTGCTGGCGGCGCTGCAGATGGTGCCGCAGGAGCCGCTGGAGGCCGCCCGCATCGACGGCGCCAACGCGGTGCAACTGTTCTGGCACGTGCGGCTGCCCTATATCCGCCCGACGCTGGTGGTCACCGTACTGTTCCGGCTGATCGACAGCATCAAGGCGTTCCCGCTGATCTACGTGCTGACCGATGGCGGCCCTGGCGGTGCGACGCAGGTCACCAATTATTACGCGTTCGAGCAAACCTTCAACTTCTCCTACTGGGGCTATGGCAGCGCGGTGGCGACGCTGATGGTGGCCGGCGTGTTCGTGCTGTCGGTCGCGGTTACCCGGCTGGGCGGCGGCGGCGAGACGGTGGATGAGTAGGCGCCTGCCGTTCAGCGAAGGCGCCGCCGTGCTGATCCTGGCGGTGGTGCTGGCGCCGGCGCTGTGGCTGCTGCAGATGTCGTTCCGGCACAACGCCGACATCATGTCCACACGGCTGACTGCGCCACTGACGCTGGAGAACTATACCGCGCTGTGGACCGGGCAGTTTCCCGGCTCGTTCGTCAACAGCCTGCTGGCGAGCAGCATGTCCACCGCTTTCTCGTTGGTGCTTGGCGTGCCGGCGGCCTATGCGCTGGCGCGCTGGCGGTTCCGCGGCGAACGCCACATCGCGCTGTGGATCCTGGCCAGCCGCATGGCGCCGCCGATCGCCTTCACCATCCCGTTCTTCCTGGCCTTCAGTTGGGCGGGGCTGATGGACACCGTCACCGGCCTGGCGATCATCTACGTAACCTTCAACCTGGCGCTGGTGATCTGGTCGATGCGCGGCTTCTTCGCCGCGGTGCCGCGTTCCCTGGAGGAGGCGGCGTGGATCGACGGCTGTGGCGTCTGGAGCGCGTTCGTGCGCATTGTCCTGCCGTTGGCCGCGCCGGGCCTCGCCGCGACCGGCATCCTGTGCTTCATCCTGTCGTGGAACGATTTCTTTTACGCGCTGATCCTTACGCGGACACAGGCGATGACGGCGCCGGTGGCAATCGTGAATTTCATGCAGTACGCCGGCTGGGAATGGGGCAAAATCGCCGCCGCCGGCGTGCTGGTGATGCTGCCGGTGCTGGCGTTCACCTTCTTCGTGCGCGGCTACCTTGTCAGCGGCCTGATGGCGGGTGGCGTGAAGGAATGACGCGGAAGGACGTGCCACGCCGGCGAAGCCAGGCCGGGTCGCGCGGCGGATCGGCGCGGCAGGGTCACGGATAGCGCCAACCGCAAGCGGCGCGGGCAGGGGCGGCCTGATCAACCCTCGGCGCTGCCGCGGCTTCGGCCTCTCCCGCGCGAAGCGCGGGAGAGGCCGGCCTGCATCAGACGCTGGCGCCTTCGATCAATCCGCCGAAACGGACCCAGGTCTTGCCGTCCCAGCGCTGCATTTGCATCGCCCTGATCGGGCGATGGTCGGTGTGGCTGGTATTGATCTTGATGCCCGGCAGCAATATCGGAATCTCCAGGTTGTGCAGGCTTTCCGCCTCATGCATGACATTGGCGCGCGAGAAGTTGCCGTTGCACTGCTTCAGCACCTGCATCATGGTCATGCTGATGCCGTAGGCGAAGACGGTGGCCGAATCGGTGGTGTCGCCGCTGGGATTGTACTTGGCCATGAATGCCCGCCATTGCTTGATCCCGGCATCGTCCTTCCACGCCGGGTCGGTCGGGTCCTTCAGGTACTGCGTGCTGAGCATGCCGATGGCCTTCTCGGGTCCCGCCGGCCGCATCACCGTGCCGACCGAGATGGCGACGTTGGTCATGTAGAACGTCGGCTTCCATTGCAGGTCGTATGCCTTGCGGATCGACTGTGCGGCGAATTTCGGAATGCCGGCCATCAGGAAGACGTTGGCGCCGGAGCCTTGCAGCTCGGCGATCTGAGAATCGATGGTGGCGTCGGTCGTCTCGTAGCTCAATGATTTGGTGACGATCTTGCTCCAGTTCGCACCCAGGATGTCGTGCACGCCGGTCGGGTAGTCCTTGCCGAAATCGTCGTTCTGGTAGAGAATCCCCAGCTTCGGATTCTTCACGTTCTGCAGCATGTTCTTCATGTAGATCTGAGCTTCCGTCCGGTAGTTCGGCTGCCAGCCCATGGTCCACGGATACTTCTTGTAGTCGCTCCACTTGCTGGCGCCGGAACCGACGAAAAGCTGCGGCACCTTGTTGTGGTTCAGGTAGGTGGCGATCGCCGAATTGGGCGGCGTGCCGAGGTTCTGAAAGCAGAAATCCACATGGTCTTCCTCGACCAGTTGGCGGACGTCCTCCACGGTCTTGGGCGGGCTGTAGCCATCGTCGAGCGAAATGAAGTCGATCTTGCGGCCGGCGATGCCGCCCAGGTCGTTGACCATCTTGAAATATGCCGCCTCGGTGCGGCCGATGACGCTGTAGGATGAGGCGGGGCCACTGTACGGCATGGTGTTGCCGATCTTGATCTCGGTCGCGGTGACGCCCGGGGTGCCGGCGGCGCGAGCGCGTGAGGTTGTGCCGGCGACGGCGGATGCGAGTCCGGCGGTCAGGGCGGCGCGGCGGGTGATCATGGTTCGTTCTCCCGATTGTTATAGCTTCTCCCGTGCGGCCGGGGCCGTGGCGCCGGCCGCCGCTACAGTGGGCCAGGGCAGGCATGCAGGGCAATCGGGAAATGTGCCGGGAGAAAGCCGTCAAACCCGCCGCGGTTGACCCCCGGGCACCGCACCGGTCGCCGCGCTAGAATCCGAACATGTGGTCGAGCGAGAAGCTGCCGGACCCATCCATCAGCCCGTGATAGCCGAACAGCCGGCAGGTGGGATCGCGCACCAGCACATAGCCCTCGGGTCCGGCCGCGCGCAGTGCCGCGGCGCCGAACACCTCGTGTGGCCACACCATCGCCGACCCGCAACAGGCAATCGCCAGATTTTCCCCCCCGATCCGCCGTCCGGTGCCGTCGTGCAGTTGCAACATCGTGGCGGACGCCGCGTGCCACGGCGCCGAAGCCGGATAGATCAGCACCGCGAAGCCGCGGCGCCGGGCATCGCCGAGCCGCAGGAACAGCGTCGTCGAAAGTCCCGGCGGCGGGCCGGAATAGGATTGCGGCTCGTCGCGCCAGGTCATCGCGGTGTTGAACACGTGGGCGCCGAAGCTGGATTCCGCGACATGGCCGGACTGCCGGTCCTCGTAGCGGAACAGCGCGTGCAGCCAGCCGTCGGCGCCGCCGCCGTCGCGGAAGTCATAGACCAGTTCGGCGTGGCCGCTGTCGATCGCGATGTCGTCGAAATCCACCGCGACCGCATGGTCGCGCGGCAGGCAGCCGAGGAAGCGTTCCGCCACCTTGCGTCCCGCCGGGTCGAACACGTCCAGTCGCAGCGGCAGGTTGGCCTGGGTCTCGGCCATCGGCGTGGGCTGGACGATGGTGCGGAAGCGCCCGCGCGGCAGCACCGGGAAGGGCAGCAGGAAGCCACGGCCCAGCTCGGGCGGCAGCGCCGGGATCGCCGGGTCGGGGCGCAGGTCGGCGCGCTCGACATTGACGTGCGCGATGCGCACGCGGGCGGCGCGAGTGACCTCGTAGCGCGGGCGCACGACGTGGCGGCCGGCGCGCAGCTCGATCTGCGCCGGCCAGCGCAGATCGGGCAACAGGTCCGCGACGTCCAGCGCAACGGTGGCGAAGGGGCCGACCACGCGATCCAGCGCCACCGGATGCTCCGCGCCCATGCGGTCCAGCGTGATCGCGCCGGGCGGGATCGGCACCGCGTGGCTGTTCTGCAGCCACAGCACGACGCGCTCGTCGTCGCGCGGCGCCGGCAGGCCGGCATAGCGGTCGGACGGCCACGCATTGGCGTCGTGCGTGCAGGAGAGTGACGCGCCGGAGTCGGAAGCATAGGTGTCCAGCGCGTATTTCACCACGTCGTGGCCGGTGGCGCCGATCGCGTGGATGCAGAGCTGGCCGGTGAACTCCGCCAGGCCGAACCGTTCCCGCACGACGCGGCTGTCGATCGCAAACCCCGCCAGGCCAATCGCCAGCTTCTGCTCCCAGGTGGCGAGCACCGCGCCGTCCCCGGCGAACAGCCGCAGCCACAGGCGGATCGCGCCGGCGCCGTATCCGGCCCAGTAATTGGCGGAAACCAGCCGCGTGGACAGGCCCCCGGTGTCGCGAAAGAAGACGAAGTTGGTCGCGAAATTCAAGCGGTCGAGGTAGCGCGTCCGGTTGCTCAGCAGCGCCTCGGGCAGCTTCACCGCATCCAGCGTGTGCATCGTCGCGCCTTGCGGCAGCAGGTGGGCGATACGCGCGGCGATGCGTTCGGCGTCGAAGGCGGCGATCAGCACACTGCGGGCGCCGCAGTGCGGCAGGTCGGTCAGCTTGCGGGCCTCGAGGCCGGCGCGGCGCTGGCCGACCGCGGCGACGTCGTGCACGAACAGCGACGCCAGCCCCGGCATGCCCGGATACAGGGCGAGCAGGGGGTCGGCGATGGCGTCGGGATCGTAGAGCGCGACCGGTGGGGTAAGCCTGTTGTAGAGCGCGGTGATCGCCTCGGCCGCCAGCGGATGCGCCAGCGCCTTATAGGTCACGTTACCGCCGGAACGGTTGTCGAAGGTCTGGATGTTGAGCATGCCGGCGCGTCCTACAGGCCGAGCCGGCGGCGCAGTTCGGCTGCCGCCAACGGCGTATCGTCCAACGGAGCGACCTTCCAGGTGGCAAAGCGCCCCTCGAACCAGCGCACCCGGTCCTCGGCCCGCATCGCGTCGAGGAACAGCCCCTGCCGGCGGGAACGGCCGGGGAGCGGCGCGATCAGCACGGGGACTGTGGTCGCGGCGGCCTCGGAGATCATCGACACGCTGTCCTGGGTCACCACGATCGCGTCGGCCAGCCCCAGCATACCGAAATACGGATTCTCGCCCGTGCCATCCCAGACATAGGCGCCGAGCGGTTCCAGCGTTTCGCGCAGGAGGCGTACTGCCGCGGGGTCGGTGCGGCGGGACGGGGTGACGGCGAGGCCCACGCGGTCGCGTTGCAGCATGCCCGCGAGCGACCCGGCGAGCTGCGCGGCCACGGCGGCGTCCAGGCGGAAGCGGCCGTTGCTGCCGCCGATCAGGACCGCGACCAGGGGACGGGGCAAGTGCGCGAGCCGGTCGCGCCAAGCGGTCGCGGCGGCGGCGAGCCGTTCGGGCGTAGCGCGGTGCAGCGCGGTGCGGATGACCACGACGTTGGGGCCGGTCAACTCGTCGTGCCGGTTCACCACGATCAGGTCGAAGCGGCGCGGGTCCAGGCGCGGGTGCTGGACCTGCACCACGCTGCGGCTGCCGCGGCGGAGCGCGGCGGCCACGGCGGCGCCCATGCCGCCGCAGGCGATGACCAGGCCGGGCAGCGGCGTGCGCAGCGAATCCGCTACCGCGGCCAGCGGTTTCGGCCAGAACTTCGCAGCCACCCATTTCCATGGAGCGCGGGGGACCAGGCTGCGCAACTCGTGGGGCAGGCGGGCGGCTTCCGCCAGGCCGATCGCCTGCGCCTGCAGGCCGGCCAGGGGTTCGCTGAGGATCAACGCCGCGGCGGCTTCCGACATGGCGGGGCTTTTCGGCGCCGGACCGGGAAAGGTCAATGCGCGGCGCCACAGCCCGGACAATTGCGCGGCCCGGCGCAAGGGCGCGGGCTTTGCCGGCCGGTGGCTTCGCGGTCCGCGCACGGCAACGGGCTCTGCCAAAACGCCGCGGCGGGAGCGCATCGGCGTGTATGAGCCTGGGACGGGATAGCTGAGATGGTTGTCATGCGAGGGACCATCGGCCCGGCGGTGGCCGACCCGCCCTGAATGAAACCGCGTTGTCGCGGGGATGACGCGGAACCATGACACGCGTCAGGTGGTTCGCCGGTTGCCGGGCGTCGCCTGAAATCGCAATGCACGGCCCCATGATCGCTGCCGCGACGCGGCCTGCTGCTCCCGTTGGCCGTCTTGTGCGCCTGCGGCCCCGGCGATACTCCCTCGCTCGATTCAGCCTCGCGAAAGGCGGCCGCCATGCCGGTGAAGGACGTGAAGAAGGTCGTGCTCGCCTATTCCGGCGGCTCGATACCAGCGTTATCCTGCGGTGGGTCCAGCTCACCTATCGCTGCAAGATCGTTATTTTCACCGCCGATCTCGGCCATCGAGCGCCTGGCCGGGAGTGACATTGTCAGATTATTTCCTATCTTAAATTGACATTTCTGGGCCGGAGTGGCATATGCCCGACCGGAGGTGCTCGATGAGCGACGGGCCAAGTGCAACCTTACAGATGGACCGCCGCTGGCGGCGTGCCGCGAGACGCGCCGAGAATGACGCGTCTGATGTCGAAGAAATTCGCGCGGCCATTGAGGCAGCGCTCGCCGCCCAATGGCGGGAGGGCGTCCCGTCCGGGCTCGTCGCCGCCTTGACGCGCTGCCACCCGCGGTTCACCGCGAAAATGGAACGCTTGGTGATGGAGTTGTTCGGTCATCGCGCCCGTTATAGGTTCCCTCGCCTATGGAACACCAAAGGCGAGACGTTGCGTGAAGCGGTCTCCATGGCTGTTGATGCAACTGGTTGGGACGACACGCGGTCGTGTTGGCAGAGCCAGCGTCATGTCTCAGTTGACCGCAAGCGCCGGCAGTGTGGTATTTGCGCCGCATGTCTACTTCGGAGGCTCAGTATCCATTGTGCTGGTTTGAGGGAGCCACCGGAGACCTATGTCTGGGAAGACTTGCGATCATCGGAGTTCAAAGAGGGCGCGAGTCGATCCTTCCCAGACTCAAAGATCACTTTCGCGCTAAAAAGGCACGGCGTCGCAGGGACGCGGCATTTGGCCGATCTCGCGGCTCTGGACGAATCAGCGACGCAGTCCGATACCCTGAGGAGAAGCGCAATTTTCATCGGCCAGGCCCTGGGGTTCTCGCGCATCAAGACGGAGAGCGGGCAACGTCCTCTGCTGCTGCAACATAAGAGTGAATGGCATGATTTTTTGCGATCACTCGGTCCTGACTCGTTCGTTGCAACCTGGGCGGAGGCACCGTTGTGACCACGCCGCTCGAACAACTGTCGCCTGCCGAAATCGGCGAACGCCTGCGCATTGCGCGTGAGACGGCACAGGTTACCCAGGCCGCCGCGGCGGAGGCCGCCGACATGGCGCGCACCACGCTCGTCGCCATAGAGAAGGGCCAGCGCCGCATCCGGATCAATGAGCTGCAGCGATTGGCGCAATGCTACGGCACGTCCGTCAACGCATTATTCCGCCAGGAGGCGATCCAGGTGGATCTGCTTCCGAAGTTCCGCCGCCTGCCCGGCAGCGGCGAGGCGGGAGTGGCTGATGCGGCTCGCCTGCTGACCGAGCTTGCCAGGGCCGAAGTTGAACTGGAAGACCTCCTTGGCATCCAGCATCCCCGCAATGACCCGCCGCGCCGGCCGATTCTTCCCGGCGACGTGCGCGCCCAGGCGGAGCAGGACGCGCTGGAAGTTCGACAGTGGCTCGGTCTTGGTCTCGCGCCCGTTGGCGATATTGTCAGCCTGCTCGAGTTGCAACTTGGTGTGCGTGTCTTCAGTTGCAAGCTGGATCCTCGGATATCCGGATTGTTCGCGTACGAGGATTCCGTGGGCGCCTGTATGATGCTGAACGCCAACCACCGGCGCGAGCGGCGCGCGCAAACGGCGGCGCATGAGCTTGGACACCTGGTGTCTATGCGTGGCGAGCCGGAGGTGCTGCTGGACGGCTCCCCGGAACAAACGCGGGAGGAGCGCTACGCCGCCGCATTCGCCCGTGGCTTCCTGACGCCTATGCGCGCGGTTACTCAGAAGTTTCAGGAGATCACCGCCGGGTCGTCGCGTTTGACGCGGCGCCACGTGATCGTGTTGGCGCATGTTTTCGGCGTCTCGCGTGAGGCGTTGGTCCGCCGGCTGGAAGAGCTCGGGCTGACGAGGCCTGGCACCTGGGACTGGTTCCAGGCCCATGGCGGAATCACCGATCAGCAAGCCCGAGAGGTTCTGGGCGACCTGGCTTCCATTGAGAGCGCCGGCGTGGGGACCGACCGGCCCGCGTCGCTGCGGCTCGGCCTGATGGCGACAGAGGCGTGGCGACGCGAGCTGCTGAGCGAAGGACAACTCGCGCGCCTGCTGCATCTCGACCGAGTTGCATTGCGCGCGCTCGTTGACGGCTTCGCGGAGGAACAAGCCGAGGCAGACGGAGCGCTGGTGCTTGGTAACTGACTCCTCTGACGTCGTCGTGGTTGGCACCAGCGTCGCGATAAACCTGAATGCGACCGGCTGCGCTGCCCAGATTCTTGCCTGCCTGCCGTCCGGACTCGTCATCACCGACATTGTTGGAGCGGAGCTGCGGCAGGATCGACGCAGCGGCCGAAACGATGCGGTACTCCTGGCTGCGTTAATGGAGGCGAATCTCATCCGAACGGTATCCCTTGGCATGCAAGGCGACTCGGTCTTTGCCAGCCTGGTCGTTGGGCCGGCGGCGGATACGCTCGATGACGGTGAGGCTTCGAGCATCGCCTACGCAGTGGAGCATGCTGTTCGCCCTGCCATCGACGAGCGGAAGGCGCTTCGCATCTGCGCTCAGCGCTTTCCAGCGCTGCGGCCGCTGTCAACCGTGGATCTGCTAATGGATCCGGCCGTCGCGGGCTCGCTTGGGCGCGAGATCCTGGCTGATGCCGTTTTCCAGGCTCTCCAGACGGCTCGGATGCGCGTGCTGCCAGGCTGGATCGACCGCGTCGTCCGCCTGATTGGCGTGGACCGAGCAGCCCAATGCTCCAGCCTGCCGGCACATGTCCGACGGCGGTAAGGCGCGGGCAGCGTCGGTTGCCTCGGTGACCATCTCCGCGTTATTTGCCGCATACCATAAGAAAGGGTCGCCGCCATGCCGGTGAAGGACGTGAAGAAGGTCGTGCTCGCCTATTCCGGCGGGCTCGATACCAGCGTGATCCTGCGCTGGCTCCAGCTCACCTACCGCTGCGAAGTCGTCACCTTCACCGCCGATCTCGGCCAGGGCGAGGAACTCGGCCCAGCGCGCCGGAAGGCCGAGATGGCCGGCGTGAAGGAAATCTTCATCGACGACCTGCGCGAGACCTTCGTGCGCGACTTCGTCTTCCCGATGTTCCGCGCCAACGCTCTCTACGAAGGCCAATACCTGCTCGGCACCTCCATCGCCCGTCCGCTGATCGCGCAGCGGCAGATCGAGATCGCCGAGCAGGTCGGCGCCGATGCCGTGGCACATGGCGCGACCGGCAAGGGCAACGACCAGGTGCGCTTCGAGCTCAGCTACTACGCGCTGAGGCCCGACATCAAGATCATCGCACCGTGGCGAGAATGGGAGCTGACAAGCCGCACCAGGCTGCTGGAGTTCGCCGAGGCGAATCAGATCCCCATCGCCAGGGACAAGCGCGGCGAGGCGCCGTTCAGCGTCGATGCCAACCTGCTGCACTCCTCGTCCGAGGGTAAAATTCTTGAAGACCCGGCGATAGAGGCAGACGAGATCGTCTATCAGCGCACCATCAGCCCGGAGGACGCACCCGACACACCAACGGTGATCAGCGTCGAATTCGAACGCGGTGATCCGGTGGCGATCGACGGCGTGCGGCTTTCCCCCGCCGCGCTGCTGACGAAGCTGAACGAGCTGGGCAAGGCCAATGGCATCGGCCGGCTCGACATGGTGGAGAACCGCTTCGTCGGCATGAAGTCGCGCGGAGTGTACGAGACGCCCGGCGGCACCATCCTGCTGGCCGCGCATCGCGGCATCGAAAGCATCACGCTGGATCGCGAGGCGGCGCACCTGAAGGACAGCCTGATGCCGCGCTACGCCGAAATGATCTACAACGGCTTCTGGTTCAGCCCGGAGCGCCGCATGCTGCAAGCGCTGATCGACGAGAGCCAGCACAGCGTCACTGGCCGGGTGCGGCTGAAACTCTACAAGGGGAACACGTCGGTGATCGGCCGCGAGTCACCCAACAGCCTGCATTCCATGAAGGTGGTGACGTTCGAGGACGACCAGGGCGCCTACGACCAGGTCGATGCCCAGGGCTTCATCAAGCTGAACGCGTTGCGGCTGCGCCTCGGGGCGATGGCAGGCCGGCGCGGCGGGGCGCTGTAGTCAGGCAGGATTGTGATCGAGCGGCGGGCCTCCGATGCACGGGCGGGCTATTGCCCTGAGTCATTCATAATGCGGGGACCAGCCGGAGCGGTCGATCGGAATGCCGTGTCAGGCTCTGCCAACGGGAATTTGCGGTCGGCACGAATCAGTGCGACGGGGCCAGCCATGCTCTGGCCCCGGTCGTTCAGGCATAGCAGACATGGTGCGCCCGGATCGCGGGCGGCCCGGTCGGTGGACCTGTGGCGGTACGTGCAAGGACCTGCCGGCGGAACGCAGGCGGCCGTGCAGGCTCGGCTTCCGAACGCACAATGTTCCTGGGTACCGGCGAGGGAGCGGCGGCAGCCGCCTGCGGCGACAGCAGCAAGGCCATTGCCGCGGCTGCGGGAGCCGGCGTGGTCTCACCGATTATCCCCGGCAAGATGGCGGGATTTTCCCACCATTGCAGCCCGCACGGCCTGGCGCCGGCGCGGAACCCC
>DATLQW010000204.1:0-6145 GCA_035535035.1 Acetobacteraceae bacterium | reverse complement strand
ACGTGATAGGCGTGCAGCTTGCGCCTGACGGCGTCGCGGTAGTCCGGCGACGCACGATGGAGGTGCTGGTTGCCGCTGCGGCGGCGCAGCGGCTTCATGTCGGACATCCGGAAGTGGTCGCTGAACGAGCCGATCAGCCGCACCGCCTGCTTGAACGTAGGCTCGCTCTTGAAGCGCAGCGGCTCCTGCGCACCACCGGCGCACCACCCGCCGAGATCGCCGTTGCGATCGAGACGACGCACGGCCCCGTGGTCGGGACGCGCTGATCGACCGAGGCTTCCGGGTCTACGCCATCAACCCAAAGCAACTCGACCGCTTCCGCGACCGCTATAGTATGGCCGGCGCCAAGGATGACACCCGCGACGCCGACACGCTCGGCCGCAGCTTGCGTACCGACCCCGAGGCGTTCCGCGCGCTCAGCCCCGCCAACCCTCTGATCGTGCAGTTGCGCGAGGCCACCCGCACCGCCGCCGACCTCACCAGGGATCTCGGCCGGCTGACCAATCAGTGCCGCGATCTGCTCTGGCGCTATTATCCGCAAATGCTGGCGCTGGACGACAATCTCGCGGCGCCTTGGTTGCTCGAACTGTGGCAGCACGCGCCCACGCCAGCGAAAGGCGCCAGGCTGCACAAGGAGACCATCGCGCGGATCCTCAAGGCCCACCGCATCCGGCGTCTCGATGCCGACCAGTTGCACACCATCCTGAAGGAGCCGCCGCTGCCCTCCGCCCCGGGCGTGGTCGAGGCCGCCACCAGCCACATCCGCTTGCTGCTGCCGCGCATCCGCCTGCTCAACCGCCAGATCAAGGCGGTGCATGCCGACATCGACGCGCTCTGCAAGCAATTGGCCGGACCGCAGACCATCGAGCCGGGGCAGAGCGTGCCGGGGCAGACCATCGAGCAGCGTGACGTGGCGATCCTGCACTCCGTGCCAGGGGTCGGAAGGATCGTCGGCGCCACGCTGCTCGCCGAGGCAAGCGAACCTCTGCGCCGCCGAGACTACCACGCCATCCGCACCTTGGCAGGCCAGGCGCCGGTCACCAAACGCAGCGGCAAGAGCTGCTTCGTGCAGCGGCGGCTGGCCAGCAACAAGCGGCTGGCCAATGCGATGTGTCACTGGGCACGCGTCGCCGCGGTGCGCGATCCAAGCAGCAAGCAACGCTACGCCGCGTTACGCGCCCGCGGATGCAGCCACGGTAGAGCGTTGCGCAGCCTGGCCGACCGGCTGCTGAAGCTGGTGTGCACACTGCTGCAGCGTCAGCTGCCGTTCGATCCAAACCATGACGCAAAGGAGGCCGCCGTTGCGTAGGTCGAGCCGTTGCACGGCATGACATAGGGCAGAGCATCATGAGTGTTTCTTGGTTCGGCTGGGGCGGCGTTTCTTCATCCCGGCCTGCTGACGCTCGCGCCGCGCGCGCAGCCGCGGTCAAGGATGGCCGAAGGCCACCGCCACAGGCGGCGCGCAGCGACCTTGACGGCGGCGAGCATGATGCCAGCCTCACAGCAGGATGGGCAAAAAAGACCAGCGTCAGGCATTTTTTCGCTTGAACATAAAGGTGAGAGGTCCATGCACCAAAACGCCCCGGGCGCGGCACGATCACCTCCCCGACACCGGCCTGCGCCGCCGCACAGCCAAAAGCCGATGCACCAGAACGCGCCCCGACGAAGCACAGGGGCAGCGGGACCATCCCGGTCGGCCGCGCAGCGCGCCGCTGGCTGCGGGGGCAAAAGCTCATGCACCAGAACCACCCTGAAGGCCCCCGGCCATAACGCGAGCCAGCACGTTTCGGCCCGGGGGACCCGGCTGGCGCTGCTTGCGGTCAGCAGGTGACGTTGGCACTGGCTCACCGCCCGGCCATGACACGGAGCGCAGTGCCGGCCTCGGTGGGTCAGGCTGGAGGGTGCCTGGTATCAGACCTTGATCAGCAGGTCGTCGCCCTCCGCCTTCACTTCGAACACCGCCAGGTCCACGTCGGCGGGCGCGCACAGCGCCTTGCCGGAGCGTATGTCGAACCGGGCGGCGTGCAGCGGGCATTCGATGCAGCCATCCTCCAGCCAGCCTTCGTGCAACTGGGCGTATTCATGGGTGCAGATATTGTCGGTGGCGCGAAACTCGCCGCCCGGCAGGTGATAGACCGCGATTTCCTTCCCGCCGACGCGGACCTGGATCACGGTATTTTCCGCGACATCCGCCCGCGCCGCCACGCGCACCCATCCGGCCTCCGCCATGTCTGTCTCCTATGTGTCGATGCGCGCAGCATGCCAGCGCCCGGGCGCGCGGCCAACCCGTCGTATTGGGGGTCCGATCCGCTTGGGTGACCGGTGCCGCCGCAGCGGATATTACGGTGCCATGCCGAGCGACTCCGACAAGCCCGTCGTCCTCCAGGTGCTGCCTTCGCTGGTCACCGGCGGGGTGGAGCGCGGCACCATCGAGATCACCCAGGCGGTGGCCGAAGCCGACGGCATCGCCCTGGTGGCCAGCGCCGGCGGTCCGCTGGCGAAGGCGGTACTGCGGGCCGGGGGGCGGCACGTCACCTTGCCGCTCGACAGCAAGAACCCGTTCGTCATCTGGCGCAACGCCGCCCGGCTGGAAGCGCTGATCCGGGCCGAGAACGTCACCATCGTGCACGCCCGCTCGCGCGCGCCGGCCTGGTCCGCCTGGCTCGCCTGCCGCCGTACCGGCGCGCATTTCGTGACCACCTACCACGGCGTCTATAACGAGGACCTGCCGTTCAAGAGGCGCTACAACGCGGTGATGGCGCGGGGCGAAATCGTCATCACCGCCAGCCGCTATGTGGCGGAGCAGATCGTCGCCCGGCACCGCGTTTGCCGCGGCCGGATCCGGGTGATCCCGCGCGGCGTCGATCCGGCGGTGTTCGACCCGGCCGCCGTCGCGCCGGACCGCCTCGCGCGGCTGGCGGCCGCGTGGCGGCTGCCGGACGGCGTGCCGACCGTCGTGCTGCCCGGACGCCTCACAGCCTGGAAGGGACAATCGGTGCTGCTGTCCGCCGTCGCCCGGCTGGCGCGCCGCGACGTGTGCTGCGTGCTGGCGGGTTCCGACCAGGGGCGCCAGCGCTACAGCGCGCAGCTTGTGCGCCAGGCGGAGCGGTTGGGAATCGCCGAGCGGGTGCGGCTGGTCGGCAATTGCGACGACATGCCGGCCGCGCTGATGCTGTCGGACGTGGTGGTGCACGCCTCGGTCCGCCCGGAGGCGTTCGGCCGCGTGGTGATCGAGGCGCAGGCGATGGGCCGCCCGGTGATCGCCGCCGATCTGGGCGGTCCGGTGGAGACGGTGCGGCATGGCGAGACCGGGTGGCGCGTTCCACCGGGCGATCCCACCGCGCTGGCTGCCGCGATCGATGCGGCGCTGGCACTGCCCGAGGCGGAACGCCGGGGGCTGGGCCAGCGCGCGCGGCAGGCGGTGCAGCGCGGCTATACGGTGCGGGCCATGCAGGAGGCGACGCTCGACGCGTACGAGGCGCTGCTGGGCGAGTGACCGCTCGTGCATCACGACCGCTGGCCCGACAGCAACCTTGCGGCGGCACGGATGCGGCATACAGTCCCTGGTCGCTCCGGCGCCAGCGGCGGCACCACCCAGCGGCCGGTCCTGTTCAGGCAGGTCGCCGGGGCCGCGGGGGCGGGCCCAGCGCGGGCTTGCGCGGGTCGCGCATGACGGTGTCTGGTATGGCTGGCCCGGCACGCCGTCAGGCCGGAAGCGGCAACAGGAGGCGACAGCATGGCGCAACGACTGACCGAGGCGGAGCGTGCCGCCTTGCGCACCGGCCTGCCCGAGTGGGGCACGGTGGAAGGCCGCGACGCGATAAGCCGGGAATTCCGGTTCAAGGATTTCAGCCAGGCCTGGGGCTTCATGGCGCGCGTCGCGCTGCTGGCGGAGCAGCACAACCATCATCCGGACTGGTCGAACGTGTGGGCGACCGTGCGGATCGCGCTGTCCACCCACGATGCCGGCGGGCTGACCGAGAAGGACGTGGCGCTGGCACGCGCGATCGACGCCTTGCTGGCGTGAGTGGGGTCACCTTCCCGGAACGTGCGTTGGCGATCCGCCGGGCCACGGCCCGGCTGTGCGGCCGGCTGGGCTGGGCGCCGCTGCACGAGGTGACCCTGCCGAACGGCCGTCGCGCCGATATTCTCGCCCTGCGCCCGGACGGGTGCTTCGCCTGCATCGAGGTGAAGTCGGGGCCTCGGGATTTCCTGACCGACCTGAAATGGCAGGAGTACCGGGAGTTCTCCGACGCGCTGTTCTTCGCGGTGGATGCCGATTTCCCGCGGGACCTGCTGCCGTCGGAGACCGGACTGATCGTCACCGCGGGACTGGAGGCCGACCTGCTGCGCGAGGCGCCGGCGTATAAGCTGGCGGGCGCTCGGCGGCGGGCGCTGTTGCAGCGGTTCGCGTGGCTGGCGGCCGGGCGGCTGGCGGCGCTGGAGGATCCCGGCGGGGTGGCCGATCTGCGCGCGGCGCTGCGGGTGGAGTGAGGCTGGGAGGAAGCGATGAACCGAGCGGTCGCCGCGGCGACGGTGCGATCCCGGGAATTCGCGGGGTCGGGTGTCATGGTCCATGGGCTGCTGCCGCTGTGCGGCTCGATCCGGCCTGGTTAGCAGCCGACGGCGTCTCGCTGGTGTCTCGTTTCGCGACACGGGAGACTGAGGCGCATGGGGTGAGATGCGGCCCGTGCGGTTGATCCACGAGATCGCGATGTCCGTCCGCTGATCCGCGTTCCCCGTTATGGCGCAGGTGCGAAGGAAGGCTCTCCCTCCGCTTGTGGAAGGGGGTTGGGGGGATGGGGCGGTCGGCGTGGTTGGCAACCGACGGCGTCTCATCAGCGTCTCGTTTCGCGACATGGGAGACTGGGGCGCATGGCGTGAGAGACGGCCGGCGCGGGGGCTGGACGGGCAGCCTGCCATTCCACGCTGAGAGGCGCTCGGGGCGCGACACGGTTGGCAACCGACGGCGTCTCACCAGCGTCTCGTTTCGCGACATGGGAGACTGGGGCGCGTGGCGTGAGAGACGGCCGGCGCAGGGGCTGGACGGGCAGCCTGCCATGCTTCGGTCGCAGGTGCGTTTGGTGGCGCCGCAAGGACGTTGCCACGGAGTTGGCCAACGGCCGGGGCCGCGCCGCCATGCAGGGGAATCGGGTGAAGGGGGTTGCCGGTTCTTTTCGATCGTCCAGACGGACCCCCGGATTCGGAAATGCCACCAGTGGGCGCGCCTGGATTCGAACCTTTCCGAGATCCCCCTTCACCCGATTGCCCTGCGCCGTCATGGCTGAAAAATGGCCTGGGCGGTCCGCGGGACGGCCTCGTGGGCTATTTTCATAGTAGAATAAGCGGAGGGCCGCGTGAGTCGTGCCGGTACCGCACGGCGGGGGGCTGGCTGGGCGATCCGCGTTGTGCCGCGGGCGCAGCCGACAGCGCCGCGTTCGGCCCGGCTCCTGTGGCCTTGCGTGGCCCTCGGCGCTTGCTTCGTGGTGAAATCCTTTCGCAGCAGCATCCCGCACGGACCTTCCGGGCGGGGACTCGGCTTCACTCCGCGGCGGCGGTCATTTCGTCGAGAGCGCGCAGAGCCGGTGTGGTGCCGGTGACGATGGCATGCACCAGGTCGTCGTCGGGAGGGCCGTAGGTGCAGTCGGGCGGCAGGCCGCCGTAGTGCCGGATCTCCCGGGCACGATTGGGATAGACGACGGCGTAGTAGTCGGCCTCGGTGGACAGGTCGCGAGGCGGGTCGTCCGCCTCGGCCGGGATCGCCATGCGCGGGGACTGGCGGGCCGGCACGGGGGCGGCTTGCGCCGGCAGGGGTGCGGCGGCTGGTGCGGGCACGGGCGCCGGTGGCGGAGCAGGGGCCGGTGCGGGCGCCGGGGGTTCGGCGATCGCCGCGGGCTCGGGCGCCGGCGGTGCGGGCGGCGATGGTCCGGCGGCGGGTGTGGCCGGCAGCGGACCGGCGGCCAGCGCCTGCTGCATCGAACTTGTGACGATGTGCTGCGTCCATTCGTCGGCGTTGAGCGCGGCGCTGTTCTGCTCGCGCTTGTGGCGCACTGCCCGCGCGCGCAGCAAATGCCCATGGGCGCCTTGCGACGCCCGCATCATGGCGACGTACTGGGCGTTGAGCCGCATGACGACGTTGATGTCG
>DATLQW010000203.1:0-2157 GCA_035535035.1 Acetobacteraceae bacterium | reverse complement strand
GTGTGTGTGGGGACCCGGCTGCGCGGGACACGATGGCGTGGGCGAAAAGGACCGGCCACAAAAAAGCCGCGGCGGATGACACCTATGATCGCTGTCCCTGCTTGATGGAGGAGGTACATGGACAAGAAAACTGCCGGCCTGCTCGGCGCAGTGGCCGGGCTGGCGACGTTGGGGCCCGCGCAGGCCGCGCGGCCTGTCGCCGGCGTGGCCGAGACCTTGGCCGTGACGTCCTATGCAGACCTGCTCGCGCCGATCCCGGACGCCGCACGGCTACTGCAGGCGGATGACGCGGTGCAGGCGCGGGTCAGGGACGTGAACGGCTACGTCTATTTCAACTACGGGCCCCCGCCGCCACCCCCGCCGCCCTATGCGTACGAGCGGCCCTATGCGGTCCCGAATTACGGTCCGTACTACCCGCGGTACTACCACCACCATCACCACCATCATCACCATCACCACCACCATCATCACTGACGGGGCGGAGCGGTCGAGGACGGCGTGCGACAGGTTGCCGGCATGGGGTTCGGGCGCAGGCGCGTGGTGGAAGCAAACCGCCAAGCAGTAGCTGCGGCCCTGTTCCACAAGCGCCAGCACTTTGGGCGCAAGCCGATCCGACTTCGGCCGCTGTCCCGGCTGGCGACCGAGGTGCTTGCCACGCGCCTTCGCCGCGGCGATGCCGGAGCGGATACGTTCTTGTATTAGCTTGCGCTCGAACTCGGCGGTGCCTGCCAGCACGGTTGCAATCATTCGGCCGTGTGGGGTCGAGAGATCGCAAGCTGAAGGTCGGCGTCTTTGCCCTCAGCAGCGGGCTGGCCGGCGTCGCGGGCTGCCTGACGGCATACAGCACCGGCTTCATCAGCCCCGACATGTTTCAGCTCGACCAGTCGATACTGATCCTCACCATGGTCGTGGTCGGCGGCCTCGGCAGCTTGCCGGGTGCGGTCGCCGGCGCGTTCATCCTGACGATCGCGCCCGAGCTCGTGCGATCCGCCGGGCATTTCCGCATGGTGCTGGTGGGACTGCTGCTGTTCGGTTCGATTCTCCTCCTTCCCAAAGGGCTGCTGGCAGAGGAGACATCGCTTCGGTTCGGACGCGGCGAACGGATAGGCCGTGATTGATCTCCCGCCTGTCAACCGCGCGACACGCCTTGTACAACCCCCTGATACGGCGGCGAACTCGCTACGCCCGCGCTGGCGGCGTGACTATTGCGCAACGACCCTTGCGTTATCCTGCCCGATCGCCCTCCGGACGCAGCAACCTGGGCGGCAGCCATTCCACCGTCATCCGCCCGCGCCGGAACACCGCAAGCGGACGGCGGAGTTCGGCCACCGCTCCCTCCGGCGAGGTCGCGTCCAGCAGCACGATGTCGGCCGGATTGCCCACCGCGATCCCGTAGTCGCGGAGGTTGAGTAGCCGCGCCGACCGATCGGTCAGCATGTCGAAACAGTCGCGCAGGCCCTCGGGCGTGCCGATCTGCAGCACGTTCGCCTGCAAATTGGCGATGCGGATCAGCGAGCAATCCCCGAACGGCGTCGCCGGGTTCAGGATATTGTTGCTGGAAAGCGAGCAGTTCACGCCATGCGCCAGCAGTGCATGCGCGTCCGCCACGCCGCGCGGCACGTCGTGGTCGGTATGCCGGCCCATCAGATAAAGGTCCGTGGCCGGCACGACGGTCACCGCTACGCCGGCATCGGCCAGCCGTCGCGCCACCGCCGCCAGCCGGTCCGGCGGCAGGGCAGCGAGCTTCGTCATATGCCCGACCGTCACCCGACCGCCCAGACCGTAGGCCTGTGTCAGCTCGCAGACCTGGATCGCATCGAAATGCTCGGGGGTGTTGCCGACGTCGAGATGCAGGTCGACATCGACGTCGTACTCCCGCGCGAGGGCGAAGATGCGGCGGATCTGCGCCGGGCCGTCGCTGTCGTAGCGCGGCGCGCCGCCGATCGTTCCGGCTCCGCGGCGCAGCGCCGCGACCAGGAGCTCGTCGGTGCCCGGGCGATTGGTCAGTCCCTCCTGCGGAAAGACGCAGAGATCGATGTCGATCGCCCAGGCGTAGTCCTGCGCCAGCGACTGTACGGCGTCGAAGCCGCGCAGGCCGATGCCGGGATCGACCTCCACATGGGTGCGCATCCGGGTCGTGCCGTGCAGCAGGCATTC
>DATLQW010000202.1:0-11022 GCA_035535035.1 Acetobacteraceae bacterium | reverse complement strand
TGCTGACCGCACGGCCGTGTCATTGCGAGCACCATGTCATGGCGAGGAGCGAAGCGACGAAGCAATCTCCCGCCCGATGACGCCGGACCGCGGCTCACCGGGCGGGGGATTGCTTCGTCGCTCCGCTCCTCGCAACGACATGGTATTATGGCGCATGACATGGGTGTCGCGCGGCTGGCCGCCTGACGAGTCAGCCTTTCGGGCGGTCGGTATTACTGCTGCGCCGCCACGTTCAATTCCGGTGACACAACGAACTCCGCCTCCGTCTTCGAGCGGATCTCCGCCACCGTCACCTCTGGTGCGACATCCACCAGGGTCAGCCCCTGCGCGCCGACCTCGAACACCCCCAGGTCGGTGATCACCAGATCGACCACGCCTGCCCCGGTCAGCGGCAGGCCACACCGGTGCAACAGCTTGGGCTTGCCGCCGGCGGTGTGCTCCATCAGCACCACGACGCGTTTCACCCCGGCCACCAGGTCCATGGCGCCACCCATCCCCTTGACCATCTTGCCGGGGATCATCCAGTTCGCCAGGTCGCCGTTCTCCGCCACCTGCAAGGCGCCGAGAATGGAAATGTCGATGTGCCCGCCGCGCACCATGGCGAAGCTGCCGGCCGAATCGAAGAAGCTGGTGGTCGGCAGCTCGGTGACCGTCTGCTTGCCGGCGTTGATCAGGTCGGGGTCCTCGTCGCCCTCGAACGGGAAGGGGCCCATGCCCAGCATGCCGTTCTCCGAGTGGAGCTGGATCGACATGCCTGCCGGAATGTGGTTCGCCACCAGGGTCGGAATGCCGATGCCCAGATTCACGTAGAACCCGTCTTGCAGCTCTCGCGCCGCGCGTGCCGCCATCTGATCGCGCGTCCAGGCCATCGCCCGCTCTCCTCAGTACCGCTTGCGCACGGTGCGCTGCTCGATCCGCTTGTCCACGGTCTCCAGCGGCACCACGCGGTTGACGAAAATCCCCGGGGTGATGATGTGGTCCGGGTCGATCTGGCCGTTGGGCACCAGCTCCTCGACCTCCACCACCGTCACGTCGGCCGCGGTTGCCATGATCGGATTGAAGTTCCGCGCCGTCTTGCGGTAGATCAGGTTGCCCTCGTGGTCCGACTTCCAGGCGTGGATGACCGCCAGGTCGGCGCGCAGGCCGCGCTCCATTACATAGATGCGACCGTCGAATTCCCTGGTGTCCTTGCCTTCCGCGATCTGCGTTCCGGCGCCGGTGGCGGTGTAGAACGCCGGGATGCCCGCCCCGCCGGCGCGGATGCGCTCGGCCAGCGTGCCTTGCGGGTTGAATTCGATCTCCAGCTCGCCGGCCAGGTACTGCTGCGCGAAGGTCGCGTTCTCGCCGACATAGGAGCTGATCATCTTGCGCACCTGCCGGGTCTGCAGCAGCACGCCCAGCCCGACTTCGTCGATGCCGGCGTTGTTGGAGATGATGGTGAGGTCCTTCGCGCCACTTTCCCGCACCGCCTCGATCAGCGCGCTGGGGATGCCGCACAGCCCGAACCCGCCGGACATTATCGCCATGCCGTCATGCAGCAGGCCGGCCAAGGCCGCCGCCGCATCGGAACAGATCTTATTGACCGCCATGCGCACCCCCCGCCGTGACCGGCGCAAACTGCCGCGCGGAAGGCCGGGAGGCAAGTCGTGACCCGAGGCAGTCATGACCCGAGGCAGCCATGGCCCGAGGCGGTGAACAAACGCCGCCCCCGCGGCGCCGGCCATGCGCCACCAAGGATGCGAGCGGCTTGCGTGCGACAACGGCTGCGCCTCCACGCCGAAATGGGCCGGCATCCGTGCCGCCCCGATCGCCACCCACCGGCACTCACATCCCCCGTGCCATTCGCGCCGCATCCGCCACCAACCCTCCGCCCGCTTGCATCCCGCGGCTTCGGTATCACTCCGGCGCCGGCGGCGCATCGGCGGTTGCGGAGGCCGCCTGATACTCCGGTGCGGCGAGCAGCCGACGTACAACCAGACGGCATCGATAGACCGATGCGGGAGCGACATTCACCTCGCGGAATGCCGCCAAAGGCCGTTGTTCCGCTTCCAGCCGCGCGATCCGGATGATCGCCGCATGGGTCACGACCAGCGCGACGTCGGGCGGGTTTCCATCCTCCCAGGGCGGGTGCCGCAGGAAGTCGCGCAGACGGTGCCGGGCCTCGACCAGGGTTTCGCCCCCCGGAAACCGCATCTCCGCGGGGGCGTGCTTCCACTGCCGCAGGAGCTCGGGCCAGCGCCGTTTTATGTCGGGCTGCGTCATCCCCTCCCACGCGCCGAAGCTGATCTCGGCCAGGCGTTCGTCGTGGCGGATCGGCAGCCCGAGCGCGTCGCCAACGGCCAGCGCGGTATCCTGCGCACGGCACAGCGGGCTGGATACGATGAGCCCGACTCCGGCGCGTCGCAGCCTTGCCCCGAGCTCGCGGGCCTGCGCCGCCCCGATCGGCGAAAGCGGCGGATCGCTGCGCCCCTGGTAGATCCCCGCGCGGTTCCACGCGGTCTCGCCATGGCGGGCCAGCAGAAGTCGCACCGGTGTCATACGTGACGGCTTTCAGTAATGAATGGCCAGGCCGAGGATGAACCTCTGGCCGGCGTGAATGCCCTTGCCGGCGACACGCACGTCGTAGCCCACGAAGGGGCGAAGCATGCTTGTCCACCTGTATTCAGCCTGCACGCCAAACCGCAAGAGGTTATAGCGTTCGCCCTGGTCGATCGCCGGCAACTGAGAGCGCTGCTGGAGGGTCCGGACATAGAAGACTGTGCCGGACAAGGTCAGCCGCCTGATCGGCGAGACGCCAACCTCCAGCTCGGCGCGAAGCTGCGTCGCCGCGCCGTCGAGGAAGGCCCGGGGCCCGGCCACGAGCGTCGAGAAGACACGCCCGCCGTTGAAGCTGAAGCCGACCTGGTAATCCGGCTCGATCGCCCAACGCCCGGTTCCGAGACGTGGGGTGCTGGACGCGGAACCGGTCGGGATAACGACGTTCAGGGTCGCTGAATCGGCAAACGATCGCGTCTGCCGCAGGCCATAGTTCAGCCCGATCTTTTGATCCTCGAGACCGGATGAATTCGCAACCATTTTCTTATTCTGCCTGAACTTCGAGTTGCCCAGGAAGCCGTCACGGAAATCATACTCCACCGAAAATCCGTGTCCCAGCCCGTGCTCGCCGGTGATCCGGAACTGCGTATGCGTCTCGGTGGAGCTTGGTTGCGTGTTGGTCGTGAATCCCGATGTCGGGAACGCGCGATTGCCGCGGAAGAAGCGGATCATCGGCTTGACGGTCCCGGTTCCCTCTGGGGGAATCCAGGGATCCGCCCAGGCGGCACAGGGCGCCAGCATCAGGCCGGCCAGACAAGCCGCGACCAGACGGCCGCCGCGTCCCGCACCGCGCCGCGCTGCCGCGACGCGGCGGTACGTCCTCATGATACCTCCATGTTTTCCACGGGGCCTGCCGCGGGGCCGGCCACGGGCCGCCGCGTAACCACGGCCGGCTGTCGATCGAGGGCTTCCCAAAGCTTTGCATAGACGCCGGGCTGGCGACGCAGTTGCCGGTGCGTGCCGCGCTGCACGATCCGGCCTTGATCGAGCACCAGGATGAGATCCGCTTGCATGACCGTCGGCAGGCGGTGCGCGATGATCAGCGCCGAGCGATTGGCGGTCAGCCGGCGCAATGCCTGCATGATGCGGCTTTCGGTGGACGCATCGAGGCTGCTGCTCGGTTCGTCGAGAATGACCACCGGGGCATCGCACAGCATCGCGCGGGCGATTGAGATGCACTGGCGCTGCCCGCCGGAAAGGCTGAGGCCGCGTTCGCTGATAACGTAATCGTATCCACCGGGCAGACTCTCGATGATGTCGTGCACGCCGACCGCCTGGGCCGCTCGGATCGCATCCTCGCGGTGTGCGCCGTCCCGCCCGTATGAGATGTTCTCCCACACGGAAGCCTGGAAGGTCGTCGGCTCCTGCAGCACGAGGGCCACCTGCCGGCGAAGGAAGCCGAGCGACAGATCGCGCAGGTCACGGCCATCGAGGCGCACCTGCCCGTCGAGCGGATCGTAGAAGCGCAGGATCAGGTTGGCGATCGTGCTTTTGCCCGAGCCGGTTGCGCCGACCAGGGCGACGGTCTTCCCGGGTTCCAAATAAAACGAAACACCGCGCAGCACGCGATGGTCAGGCTGGTATCCGAATCCGACGGCGACGAACTCCACCTGACCGGCGCAGGCGGTTGGCACGATCGCTCCGAGCTTGTCCATCACCGACGGAAGTTCGAACAGGTACTCCTTGATCCGTTCCATCGCCACGGACGCCCGCCCGAAGACGCGCCCGGTTTTTGCAAGCTGTCGCGCCGGCGCGGCCATGCCGCGAAGATAGGCCAGGAAGATCAGCAATTCGCCGGGGGTGAGATCTCGATTGATCACGCTCGCCGCGCCGTACCAAGCGATCGCCCCCGTGGCGACGGCGATCACCAGGTTCATCATCGGTCCGTACTGGGCCTGCACGCCGTTCGCGTTGAGGTTCGCGTCGAGACTTTTGCCCGCCTGTTCACTGAACCGGCGGTCCTCGTGATCCTCGCGGCCATAGGCCTGCACGAGCTGGACGCCCCCGATGACTTCCTGCGCCTGACCCCAGAGATCACCCTCGTGGCGCCGCACCTGGCGCAGCGCACGGCGCAGGCGTTCGGAATAGAATCGGGCGATGAAGATGAGGACCGGGGCGATCGACAGCGCGAGCAGCGCGTAGCGCCAGTCCATCGCCAGCATGATGGCGGCCATTCCGATGATGGTAAGCGTGTGCGGCAGCAGATCGACCCCGATCGCGGCAATGAAGTCCTGCAGCCGCTGCACGTCGTCGCTCAGGCGCGACATAAGGTCGCCGCCGCGATGACGGCGATGGAATTCCAGCGAGAGTCGCTGGAGGTGTGCGAACAGATCATGACGGATAGCGAAGACGACGCGTTGGCCGGCATTCAGAAACAGACGGTTGCCAATGAAGACGAGCAAGGCGTCGGCGGCCCCGAGCGCCAGCATGAGCAGGCTGAGCGCGTCCAGCAGGGCCATGCGATGCAGCACCGGATCCGGCAGGACGCCGCGGAGCCAGTACGGCAGCGGGCGCTGGAAGATCACGCTGTCGATGATGAACTTCAGCGGCCACGGGAGCAGCAGCAGGACTGCTGCCCGTCCGGTCATCGCGAAACTGCCGCCCAGCAGGCCGGGCCATCGGGACGCGAGATACGACCCCAACCACCAGCGCGCGCGGCCCGCACCACGGCGCGCCGGCTGCCGCACCGTCGTCGCGTTGCCCGCATCGCCGATGCCCGGGATGGCGCGGTCGGGATCGGGGTGTTTCATTCCGATATCCATTGTCGTTCAGTCGCACGCCGCAAAGCCGCTCGCGGCGCGCCACGCGAAGGCGGGAACCGGCCTCGTTTCAGGCGGCCTCGCTTCGGACGGTGTCATACAAGGCCTGCTGGGCACCAACGGGCCGGTCATGCCGAACGCCGGCCGGGCAGCACGGTTGGTGCGCGGGCGATGATGCGGGCGGCAACCGCGCTCCAGTCCCAGCACTGCCGTGCGAGCAGGGCACCCGCCGTACCGAGGCGATGGCGCAAGGGAGCATCGTCGAGCAAGCGCAGCAGACAGGCGGCTAACGCATCGACGTCGCCGGGGGGGTACAGCAGTCCGGTTTCGCCGTCCGTGACCAGCGTGGTGAGCTGGCCGACCCGCGGGGCCACCACCGGGCGCCCGCTGGCGAGCGATTCCATCACCTTCAGCGGGGAGAAATAGAAGTCCGCTTGCGGTGTGTAGGGCGCCACGGTCAGGTCCATCGCGGCCAGATGGGCGGGCACCTCGTCGTGAGGTACCTTACCGGTGAGGACCACGCACGCCGCAAGTCCCTCGGCCTGCACGCGGTGTCGCGCCGCTTCCAGCATCGGCCCGTCGCCGACGGCAAGCAGCCGCGCGGCCGGGCGCTGCCGCGCCACCACCGCGAAGGCACTGAGCAGCATGTCCATGCCGTGCCAGGGCTTGAAACTGCCGACGAATCCGATCACCGGATCGTCGCCCAGGCCAAGGCGCCGCCGCACCGCGTCCGCCGACACCGTCATGGCGAAGCGCGCCGTGTCCACGCCGTTCTGGGCGACGATCACCCGGTTCGGCGCGACGCCGCATGTCCGTACGAACCCGCGTACCTCGTTGGAGACCGCAACGACCAGGTCGGCGCCGCGCAGCGATTCCGTCTCGCGGCGCTCAGCCTCCGGACGCAGGATCAGGCCGCGGAAGCGCGCCTGCTCCTCGACGAGCGGCGCATTGATCTCGAGCACGCGGGGAATGCCGAGATTGCGCGCGATCGCGATGCCCGAGACATGGAACAGGGCGTGCCGCTCGTACAGCAGCTCGGGGCAGAACCCGCGCTCGGCGATCGCGTGCCGCACGAGCCGCGACAGTTGCGCGTCGTGGGCCAGCTTGCGGAGCTCGCCGCGCAACCCGGCATGGTCGATCGCGCCATAGTCCAGCCCGAACGCGTCGCACACAGGTCTGAGGACGGCCGTGTCCCGCGGCGGCGGAAGCGTGATGACCGGCACCGGTGGCGGTGGGTTGCCGCTGTCGAGCCGGGTGCAGGCGAGCACCACCTCGTGGCCTTGCCGGGCGAGGGCCGCAACGAAGGAGCGCACGTGGACCGACGCCCCCTTGTCGCCGAGGATGGGGATGCCCCGATCGGGACAGTAGTAGAGGATGCGCATCGTGCTCAGGCCGCCTGTCCGGCGGAGGCGGACAGGTCCGCCACCGCATCGCATCGCAGTCGGTCCCGCGGCGGTTTGGCCGCCGCGCCGAGCAATTCCTGTAGTTGCGTCGCCGTCTGCCAACAATCGAAGCAAGTCTCGAGCCGGGCGCGCGCGGTGCGCGCGAGCCGGCGCGCGAGTGCCAGGTTCCCCAGCAGGCGTGCGATCGCCGCGGCAAGGGCGACCGGGTCGCGCGGCGCCACGAGCAAGCCGGTCTGCTCGTCCCGGACGACTTCCGGAATGCCGGAGACGGCGGCGGCGACGACCGGCACGCCGATCGCCATCGCCTCGGCGACGACGTTCGGAATACCGTCGCGATCACCGTCATCGGTGACGCGCGAGGCGAGCGCGAACACGTCGGCGGCTTCGAACTTCTCGATCAGCCGGGCATGAGTCATCGGGCCGAGAAGCGCCACGCAGTCGCCGAGGCCGCGCGCCGCGATATCGGCTGTCAATGCCTCGCGCAGCGGCCCGGCGCCGACGATGCGACACCGGAAGACGACGCCGCGTTCACGCAGCAGGGCACAGGCCGCGATCAGGTCATCGAAGCCTTTCTTCGGCACCAGACGGCCGACCGAAAGAATGCTCCGCGGTTCCCAGGCACGTGCCGCGGCGTCGGGCGGCAGGCGGAAGCGGAAGCGCTCGAAATCCACCCCGTGATAGACGAGGCTCACCTTGTCCGCGCCACCCGGCGGCAGAATGCCACGCAGGTAGGCGACGTTGTGGCCGGTGCAGGTGACGACGAAGCGCGCCGCCGCGGTGCGTTCGGCGATCCGCCGCGGCGCGGTGAGGTAGAGATCCTTCGCGTGGGTGGTGAAGCTGAACGGCAGGCCCGACATCAGGCTCATCATCCGGGCGACCTCGCTCGGCGTGTTGGCGAAATGCGCGTGGATGTGGCGGATACCGAGCCGATACGCCGCCGCGGTGAAAAAGCCGGCGCGCAGGAAGTGCCGCGCGACGGCGACGGGACGGCCACTCTCGGCGGCGAGCCGGACGGCGTGCAGCACGGCACGCAGGTAGCCGCGCGGCGAGGCCGCCAGCGCGCATGCATGGGCCTGCGCCATTGCCGGCATTTTCGCCGCCCAGGATGCTGGCACGTGGGTCACGCCGGCCCTTACGTCCGCGACCATCGGATGGTGCGGCGGCGGCTCCGGCTGCAGCAGCGAGAAGATCTGCAACTGGCAGCCGAGCCGCTCCATGGCACAGATCTCGTTGAGGATGAACGTCTCGCTGAGGCGCGGGTAGCGCTTCAGGATATAGGCCACCGGGCCGGTCCCCGCCGCGATCATGCCGCGCAGCTCCGTTGCGCGGCCGTTTCGCAGGCGATTGCCTCAAGCAGGTCGCCGACCCGGCGCACGCCGCCCAGATCGAGCATGGAGGGCAGCGCCGGCGGCAGCGCGCGCGTCTCGCCGACCAGGCCGGCGAGACGCGCCGGCAGGTCGGGGCCGGCCTCGGCCATGCGCACAAGGCCCATTCTGGCGAGCATGGCCGCACGCATGAGTTGCTCGACCCGCGGCGCCGCGCGCGGGACGATGATCGCTGGCTTGCCCGCCGCGAGGATCTCGACCGTCGTGTTGTAGCCGCCCATCGACACGGTGAGATCGGCGCCCCGCAGCAACGGCACGAGATTGGTCGTTGCGGGAATGACCACGGTATCCCGCCGGGCCGCGGCGGCGGCGATGAGCGCATCCTGTTGATCGACCTGCATCAAGGGCCCGGTCACGATCACCGAGTTCGTGCTGCCGGCAGGCAACCGGTCCAGCGCTGCCAGATAGGCGGAGAACAGGAAGTGGCCGTCGCCGCCGCCACCCGCAGTCACGAGCACCCGTTTGCCGGTACCGCCCGGCGCCGCGGCACGCCATGCCGCCTCCGGGTCCGGGCCATTGGCCGTGGGCGGGCGGGCAATGTATCCGGCGAAGCTCAGCTTGGCCGTAACGACGCCGGAGAGCCCGTAGGCGGCCGCGACATCGAACATTTCTCGGCAGCCATAGACCACGATGTGGTCGTAGGCGTTCTCGAGCAGAGGATAAATTTCCTCCTGCTTCCAAATGCGGCGGACGTCCCTGGGATCGTCCAGGATGTCGCGCAGGCCGAGGACGGTCTTGGTCCCCGGCATGTCGCGGCGGATCAGCGCGAGGGTGGACAGCAGCTCGCCCCGCATGCCGGCGGGGGCATGATCCACCAGCAGCACGTCGGGCCGCTCGCGCATCACGGTGCGAAGGATGGTAGCCTCGCGGTAGCCCTTGACCAGGGTGAACGGCGTATGGCCGTCGCGCGCCGCATAGCGTTCGGCTGCGAGTTTCACGACCGGCGTCATCGGCTGCACCCGCAGCCCCGGCGGCAGCACCCAACTGCCGATCACCGGCGAGCCGGTCAGCAGCAGCACGTCGAACGCGTGTGCGCGGCCGAGCAGGTGTTCCGCGATGGCCAGCGTGCGCCGCAGGTGACCGAGGCCGAATGTGTCGTGCGAGTAGAGGCAGATGCGCGTGTGCCGCGGTCGGCGGCGCACCGCCGTGCTGCTCCCGGCGCCACGCCAGCGCGCGACGGAGGGGGAAACTTCAGGGTGGAATGCCAGGTTGTCGATGGTCATGCCGCTGTCGCCTCCGGTGCCGGCGCGGGCATCCGCGTGACGATCACGCGCACCCACCAGCCTGCGGGGGCCAATTAGCGCGGGTTGGCTGACGCGACGCTGACGGCGTCGGGCTCGGCTCAGCGCTCCCGAATCTGTGAAGGGGGCGCGAAGGTGAGCATGAAGCGTGCCCCGCCGCCCGGGCGGTTCTCGAAGCTCACCTCGCCATCGTGCAACTGAGTGACCCGTTGCACCAGTGCGAGCCCGACCCCGGAGCCGTCCACACCCTTGCGGTCCGAACGCCAGAAGCGTTCGTAGATGCGGCCCGCCTGCTGGGCAGGAATGCCACGCCCGCGATCCTCGACGGTAACGTGCGGCGCGGCGCCGACCGTCACCGAGACGGTCGAGCCTGGCGATCCATACTTGATCGCGTTGTCGATCACGTTACGCACCGCGATTTCGATCAGCGGTGGTCCACCCAGGACGATGCAGGTCCGCTCGGCCCCGAACAACTCGATCTCCTGGCCATGGCGCAGCGCGACCGGGGCGAGATCCTCGCACACCTTGCGGGTGACGGCGGCGACATCGACGGGCAGTCGCTCCGCCAGCAAGAGGTCCTCCGCCTGCGCGAAACGCAGCATCTCGTTGACCAGGACGCCGAGTTCCATCACTTCGTCGCGCAACTGCCGCTGCACCGGTCCTGGCACGAGCCGGCCAACCTCGAGCAGCAGCACCGAAAGCGGTGTGCGGAGCTCGTGCGCAACGTCCGAGGTGAATTGCCGCTGCTGTTCATGGGCATGCTGGAGTCGCAGCAGCATCCGGTTGATTGCCGCGACGACATCGGCAATCTCGCTCGGGAGGCCCTCCGCCGGCAATGGCTGGGCACCGCCGACAGCGGCCACGTTTCTGCCGATGCCATTGGCTTCGCGCGCCACGAGGGACAGCGGACGCAGAACGGCGCGCGTGGTCCAGAACATCGCGATGGTCAGCGCCGGTGCAATGAGCAGCATCGGGATCAAGGCATCGGCAACCAGGTTGTAGAGAACCACCCCCACCCAAAGCTGGGCCGGGTCCTCGAACATTGCCGTCTGCACCCAGTAGTCCTTTAGTCCGGCCTGTACCCGCCGGGTCAGCATCCAGCCGCCGCCCCCGGCCCTGCCTGGCGCCGCCGGGATACGACCGAACCAGCTCTGCAGGTCCCCGTCGGCCTGCAGGGATGAATGGCGCAAGGGAGGCAACAGGTCAGCGTTGGCGCTCGCGATCACCCGGCGCAAGGTGGGTATGCGGCGGTTGAAGACGCGAAACCCGTAGTTCGACGGGAAGCGTGTGTAAATCGCGAGATGCGCGGGATCGGCGCCGCGCTCCATCTGTGCGGTGATGGATATGACGTTGCTGCCGAGCGTCTCTTTCCGCAATTGCCGCGGGTGTGCGAAAAAGTAGCCCAGCAGCGCAACCAGAAGCAGCAGCAGAACGACGATAGCGGTTACCGTCATACGAATGGCCAGAATGCGGGAAAGGGTTCGTGCGCGGAACCAGCCTAAGCAGAATCCGGCGGGTTGACCAACGGATGGCGCTCTGGCTCACTGCCGGCACCGATTCGCAGGTGCAAAGCATGGCTGGAAAATCGCCGCTCACGGCAACCGACGAACAACGCGCTGCGCTCGTGACGCTGGCCGGC
>DATLQW010000201.1:0-31799 GCA_035535035.1 Acetobacteraceae bacterium | reverse complement strand
GCGCACAACCACTGGCATCGGTTGTGCGCACCCCTCCCCCCAACCCCCTCCTACCAGGGGAGGCGGAGGTCCCTGGCCGCTCCACCTTCATCGCACCATGCCGTTGGCACGGAACCAGGCGACCGCGTCCTCGACCGCCAGGCGCACCGGGCGGGGGGCGTAGCCCAACTCGGCGATCGCCTTGGCCGAGGTGAAGAACATCTTCTTCCGGGCCATCTTCAGGTGGTCGCGGGTGACCAGCGGTGGGATGCCGGTCACCCGGGCAAAGCCCTCCATGCCCAGTGCCACCGGCCAGATCCACGCCTCGCGCAGCCGGATGGTCGGCGGCCGGCGGCCGGCGGCGCGCGCCACCAGGGTGAGCAACTCCTTCAGGTCGAGGTTCTCGCCGCCCAGGATGTAGCGTTCGCCGATCCGGCCATGCTCCAGCGCCAGGGCGTGGCCCTCCGCCACGTCGTCCACGTGCACCACGTTCAGGCCGGTATCCAGGTAGGCCGGCATGCGGCCGTTCGCCGCGTCCATGATCATCTTGCCGGTGGGCGTCGGCTTGATGTCGCGCGGGCCGACCGGCGCGGCGGGATTCACCACCACCGCCGGCAGGTTTTCCGTCCGCACCAGCTCCAGCACCGCCTGCTCCGCCAGGTATTTCGAGCGCTTGTAGGTGCTGACCAGGCCGGCCGGGTCCACCGGGGTGGCCTCGTCGGACGGGGCGCCATCGGCGGTGTGGCCGAGCGCGGCGACCGAGCTGCAATGCACGATGCGCTCGGCGCCGGCCTGCTGCGCGGCGCGCATCACCGCGACGGTGCCCTCGACGTTGGCGCGCAGCATCGCCGCGGGGTCTGGCACCCAGAAGCGGTAGTCGGCGGCGACGTGCACCAAGTAGCGGCAGCCGGAGGCGGCGCGCGAGAGAGAGGCGGGGTCGGTCAGGTCGCCGGTGACCAGCTCGGCGTCCAGCCCGGCGAGGTTGCGGCGGTCGCTGGTCGGCCGGGTCAGCAGCCGCAGGCTGTGGCCGCGCGCGGCCAGCACGCGGGCGACTGCGGAGCCGACGAAGCCGGTGGCGCCAGTCAGCAGCGTCGTCATGGGGTGGGCGCTCGGGTCATGGCGGGAGTGGTATAGGGGGGGAAGGGCGGCGGTGGGAACCGGGCGGGCCGGCGCTGGCTTGCGGCTGATCGGCTTCGGGGACAATGGCGTAATGCGGCAGTGCAATATTTCCGCGGGAGGCAGATACCCCGCCCCCCGAGAAACCCCCTTTGCCAAGCGCCCCTACCATGAAAATAGCCGGCGCCCCGGCCCAGCGACCGCCCAGGCCATTTTCAGCCATGGCGGTGCGGCCCCGGCCGCTGGCTAGGGGGCGCGAATCGTATGACGACAAATCCGGAGCAGGAGTTCGCTTGACGTGACTTCGGCTGGCCGATTCCAAGGAGTCGGCGGACCGCGAAGCGCTCAACCAGCTTTCGAAGGACGAACTCGTCGCGCTGCTGCCGGGGCAATCGGCGCGGGTCAGCGGTTCGCGGCAATCCTCCGGCAAGAAGCGGGGCGGGCAAACCGGCCATCCCGGCGAGACGCAATGCCAGACCGAGACGCCTGATGCGGTCATCGGCCACTATCCGCCAACCTGTGCCGCATGCGGCGAGCCGCTGACCGAGGCGATGGCAACCGGCCATGTTGCCCGGCAGGTGGTTGACCTGCCCGAACTGCAGCCGCTGGTGGTCAGCGAGCATCGCGCGCACGCCTGCCGCTGTCCGGCATGCGGCACACAGACCCGGGCGGCGTTCCCCCGGCTGGGTGAGCACGCCGGCGCGGTATGGCCAGCGGATCGGCGCCTTCGTGCTCTACCTGCTGCACTATACAGTTGCTGCCGGAGAAGCGTCTGGCCACGCTGATGGCCGACCTGTTCGGCGTGCCGCTTGCCACGGCGACCGTCGCCCGGCTCAGTCAGGCCCGGCTCAGTCAGGACTGTGCCGAGCGCTTCCACGGTTTCGCCGAGACGGTCCGCAATCACGTCGCCGCGGCAGCGGTCAAGCACCCCCGCCTTCGCTCTAGGGGATTCTCACATCTCGTTGCAGCCTCATTTCGCGCAGTCTGCCATGATGGATAGCATAGAACCGCTCCATGCCGCGGCGGAAGGTGATCGGCCCCGGCGGCTTATAGTAGCAGTTCCAACTCCCCAGGCGGGCGACGACCCAGGTTGCCCGCACCAGGCTTCGAGCAGGGTGGCGGTTCTTCTGCCGATCGGTGTTGGCTTCGAGCGTCGGTACCAGCACCTCGATGGTGTCCAATTCCGGCTCGGTAAAGACTGTCGACCCCGGAAGCTGATGCTTGCCATCGCGTTCCTGGGCCAACTGAATATCGATGCAGGCCGCCTTCACTGCCACCGCACCATGGAATGGACCCATGCCCCATCCATCGATCGGTGATATCCCCATGACCGGCGCCGAACGCTTGGCGCGCCACCGCGCCACGCGGACGAGCGACGCACCGGTCATTCGCCTCCGCCGTCCAGCCGATCGCCGTAGCCGGATCCAGCGCTGGAGTGACACGATCGCCGCGCTCGCCGACCTGCAAGCGGAATATGGCACCTGGCTGGACGCTCTGCCGGACAATCAGCGAGACCGTGCCACGGCCGAGGCCTTGCGGACGATTGTCGATCTCGATCTCTGCGAGCCGCAGGCGATCGAACCGCCGCGCGGGTTCGGCCGTGACTGAACAACGAGATGGTCCGCTTGGCATGGGCCACGATGACGCGCGTCACGGCCGACCGGGATCAACTGGTGGACGCGTGAACCGCGCGTCGATGCCGGGGTGAACGAGCTGAATGAGATGACGATCGGTCGAACCGACGATCCAGAGAACCCGTTTAGAGTCTCGGCCTTCGAGGCCGTCGGACTGTTTGGGGCTGGATCGCGGACCCCATCTGGGCCAGCGGTCAGGGCGCCCGCGTCAACAGGCCGGACACATGATCGCAATCGATCCGCCCGTCAGAATTCTCACTTTCGCTCTTGAATCCAGGGGCCGTCCACACATGACTCTCAGGATCACGCATGCGCTTCCTCTATTATCGATCCACATTCTATCCAGATCCGCCAAAGACCACGAACCGACTCCCTGGGCAGTTCGACCAGCGGCCGATCCTCATCACGTCCGACACGGTAACCCAATTCGATCGCGCCATTGCGAATCGACCATTCATCGACAACAAGCTTCTCGGTGCCACCGTCCGCCGTATGAACCGAAACGACCACTTCACTGGGGTGTTGCCTCGCACGCACCCGTTCGATCCTGACTTGCGGCATGTGCCCCTCCTTCTTCGTTCTGACTGCTGGAGCAGCGGTGCTAGTTAACACCCACCCGGTCAACAGAATCATAATGTACCACACTAAGGTATCCACACAACTCTTTGAGTCCATGCTTCCATCCGTTCTCATTTCGCCGTCCATCACATGGAACATGATACGAACGCACTCTCACGACAAGAACGCGCAGGACACAGCACGCAGGACTGCCGTGACGGTGCGGTGGTCGGCGTCTGCCTACCGCAACATCACGTACCCGACGTAGGCGATGCAGCCGAGCAGGTAGGCGCCGAGAATGGCGACGCGGATTTTCGTGGCGTAGGGGCGGATCGCGGGAATCCAGCCGCAGGCCAGCCACGCTGCCATCGTCGCGCCGGTCAGGATCTGTGCGGCGTGCGCCTCCTCCGGGGTGGCGGGGGCCAGCACCGGACGCGGTTGCCGCCGCGGTTCAGGCCCGCGCCGGCATCGGCACGTAGAGCCGCCCGTCGAACAATCGCCGCGCGGTGCGATAGAACGCGCCGCTATGCGCCACCCAGGCACCGGCTGCGTCCTGTGCCACATCGGCACCGACGGTCAGGATGCCGGACGGCATGCCGATGCGGATCGACTCGCCGGCCCCCGGCCGCAGCGCCTGGTTCGCCAGCGTGCCGGAGATGCGCGCCGCGACCGCGGTGCACAGCGAGGCAGTCAGCGGCAGCGCGCGGTGCGGCTGGCCGTTGGAGATGAAGCGCGCGGTCAGGTCCACCTGCGCAGCGGCGATTGGCTCACCCGCCAAGGTCGGCGCGCCCATCGGCGGCGCAACGAAGCCCACGAACGGCACGCCGCCGATCGCGCGGGCCTCGGCGTCGTCGCGCGCGATGCCCATGGCGACGGAGGCGGCGCGGCGCACCAGTTGCAGCTTCTCCAGCACCGCCTTGTCGCGCTCCAGCTCCTCCGGCAGCTCGCGTCCGGTCAGGCCGAGGTCGCGGGCGCGCACGAATACGCAGGCATTGGCGGCATCGACCATCGACAGTTCGACCGTGCCCAGGCCGGGAATATCCAGGCGGTCCAGCGGCGCACCGGTGGGCAGCAGCCGGCCGGTGGTGGCGCCGCCAGGGGCAAGGAAATCCAGCCGGACCGGGGCGCCGGTGCCGGCCACGCCGGGGATCGCCAAGTCGCCGTCGGTCGCGGCGCGGCCGTCCTGCAAGGGGAAGGTCGAGCGGATCAGTTTCTTCGTGTTGGTGTTGAAGATGCGCACCACGGCGGTGTCGCCGTTGGGACGCACGATCGCCTCGTCCACCGCGAACGGCCCGACCGCCGAGCTCATGTTGCCGCAGTTGCTACGGTAGTCCACCGCCGCCTCGCGGATCTGCACCTGGGCGAAGGTGTAGTCGATGTCGGCGTCTTCGCGGTTGGACGGCGCCAGGATGCAGACCTTGGACAGGGAGGAAATACCGCCGCCCATGCCGTCGAGCTGCCGGCCGTTCGGGTCAGGGCTGCCCATCGCAGCGAGGAAGATCGGATCCCACGCCGCGCGGTCCGGCAGGTCCCTGGCGTGAAACATGATCGCGCGGCTGGTGCCGCCGCGCATGAACACGGCGGGCAGGGTGCGCAGGGGCATGGGCGGACCTCCATCGGTTGGCGGGAGTAGTAAACCTCTCCCGCCCGCGGCGGGAGAGGTTTATGCCCGGCTTTCCAGCCAGCGTCGCGCGCCGGTGAGCGATTGGTTGATCACCTGATCCATGTCCAGGTACTGGTAGGTGCCGCAGCGGCCGATGAACGCCATGCTCGGCAGGGTCGCGGCCAGGTCCCGATAGGCGCGATACAGTTTCTGGTAGCGCTGGTCGGCGGTTTTCACCGGGTAATACCGCTCGTTGCCGTTGTCGCGGTAGTCGCACGGCTCTTCCACCGTCACGGTCCGGCGGCCGGTTTCCGCGACCAGGTGACCCGGCAGGCAGTGCCACCACGCCTCGCGGGTGTGCCGGCCGTTATCGGTGTAGTTCCGCACGCTGACGGGCTCGGTGTCCCATACCGTGACCGTCCGGTGGTCGAAACGCAGCGAACGGTAGGGCAGTTCGCCCAGCGCGCAGGCGAAGCATTCGTCGATCGCCATGCTGTTGAAGCAGAACGCAAAGCCGCGTTCCATGCCGGCCGCGTAGGCGGCACCGAGTTCCACGCTGATCGCGGGATGCCGCAACATGGCCTCGAACAACGCGGCGTAGCCGTCGCGCGGCAACGCCTGGTAACGATCGCCGGGGAAATACAGGTCGTTGCGGTCAACCCGGATCGGCAGCCGCCGCACCACGCTCGCATCCAGGTCTTCCAGTTCCAGACCCCACATCTTCCGGGTGTACGGCCGGAAGAACAGGTCGGTCAGCACGTCGCCGATGCGCGCGCGCAGATGCTCCGCGGCGTTGCGCGGCTCGGCGATCGGCACCGCCAGTTTGCACAGGAAGGCGGCGGCGTCCGCCGCGCACTGGAGTTTTGCGCCGAACACCGCGTTGAGCGTGTCGCGGTTGACCGGCAGCGGCACCAGCCGCCCGTCCGGCAGCTTCGCCCGCACGCGGTGCTGGTACGGCACGAAGGCACCGAAGCGGCGCACCCAGTCGAACACGTGCGTGGCGTTGGTGTGGAACAAATGCGGCCCGTAGCGATGCACCCGCACGCCGTTGGCATCGACGAGGTCCGCGACATTGCCGCCGACATGCGTGCGTCGGTCGATGACGTGAACGGCGAATCCGGCCTCGGCCAGCGTCCGTGCATAGACCGCACCGGCGAAGCCCGCGCCGACCACCAGCACGGCCGGCACTTACGCGCCCCGCCCTACGCGGTACATCGCGCATTCCCCCCGTGCAGTGCGGCGAACTGCACGATCTGCTCCGCCGCGCGGCGCATCGTGAAGTCGGGCGAGAGTGCCTGCCAGGCCGCCTCGGTGCGCGCCAGCGCCTCGGCCGGATCGGCGAGCAAGGCGTCGGCCGCGTGGACGATCCGTTCCGCAGTAAAATCGAAACTGTAGCGCTGCAGGCCCGGCATGTGGGCCTGCGAGAACGCATTGCCGTCGGTGACCGGCGCCACGCCCGCGGCGAGGGCGAAGAACACCCGGTCGTGCACCGATTGCTCGACCAGCGGGTTGATCGACAGGCAGCCGAGGCAATGCGGCAGCCGCTCCAGCGCGGCGCGCCAGGTCAGCGCGCCATGGTACACCGCCCGCGCCCCGTCCCAGTTGATGTGATCCCAGCCAGTGCCGAACACATCGACGGGATGATCCAGCAGGGTCTGCATCACCAGGTTGCCCCGCCGGTAGCGGATATAGAAATCGAGCTCGCGGAGCAGCATGAGAGCCAGTTCGTTGTTGCCGTCCAGCAACAGACCGTGCCGTTCGCCGACACGGCGCAGTACCGGGATGAAATCGGCGGTGTTGCGGTGAAACAGTTCCTCGGCGGCGTCGAACAGAATCTGCCGCAGTACCGGCATGCGGGCGCGCCACGTCGCCTCAATGGCATTGGTGTCCGCGCCGCTCTTGCTGAAGATGATCCGGCCGTTGCGCTCAGCCAGCGGCAGCGGCGCGCCGGCAAACAGGCTGCGCGGCGGCATCCCGATATGCACGCCGAACGCCATGCCGTTCGGGTTCAGGTGGCGGATGTTGTACTGCGCGTGATCCGGAAAGACGTAGCCGTGCAGCAGGAAGCGGCTGCGAATGGCGTGCCGGCTGGGGAAATGCGAGGGGTGGTCGCAGCTCCAGTTGAACATCGGCACTTTCACGGCTTCCCAGAGCAATCCCTTGCCCTGCAACATGAAGTCGATGCCGATGCCCGACATGCTGAGCGCGAAGGCGATGTCGCCTTGCTGGACCAGTCCGGCGAGCCGATCCGGCCAATCCTGACCGCCCGCGGTGAACAGGATGACCCGATGGCCCATGGCCGCCATCTCCTGCGCCATCTGTTCGAGCAATCCGCCAATCGAATCGTATGCGCTGCCTGTCCAGCGCAAGATCAGGATTCTGCCGGCCACGTCCGCCCCATTTCGCAATCCGTTCCGGTCTAGGGCCGGGGGCGTCGCGGGGTCAATCGAATGCGAGGGCGAATGCGCGGCCGAATGCGCGGGCGAATGCGCGGCCGAATGCGTCGGAGGAATGGTCGCGGCCCGGGACCGCCTTGGTGCTGCCATGGTCCGCACGTACGGGAGAGCATCCTTCTGGACAGGTGCCGCATGGCAAGCTCGAGTCGCCGCATGCATCCGGGGCGGGTGCTGCGTGAGGAATACATGGAGCCGTTGCGGCTGGACGCGGCCGGGCTGGCCTGCGCGCTGGACGTGGCGCCCGGCCGCATCGCGCCGCTGATCGCCGACCAGCAGCCGGTCACCTCCGATCTCGCGCTGCGGCTGGCGCGCTGCTTCCGCACCAGCCCGCAATTCTGGCTGGGCCTGCAGACCGCCTATGACCTGGCGATGGCCGAGGCCGAGCATGGCGCGGAAATCGCCGCGCGGGTGCATCCGCTCGCGGCCTGAGACCGGCGGCGCCGCCCGGAACCCGGCGACACCGGCCGAGGTTAGGCGTCATCCCGGCGAAAGCGATGACTCAGGCTGCGCTGTCGCGGGGAGGACGGCGGTGGTGCCCCCTTCCGTCAGTTGCGGGAATTCCGCTATGCCAGGGCCGGCCGAGCAGCTATTTTGCGGGGGCGCGGCAGGACAGTGTCGCGCCACAGGCTGCTTTTGCTATTCCCGGCCGCGCCGCAGGCAGTAAGCTGCGCGCTGGCCCGAGCCCAGGATTCTGAACCGCACCTCGATGAGACCCTCCGAGATTTCCGCCGACAGGGTGATCCTGGTCCTGGGAGCACCGCGCTCGGGCACGTCCTGGCTCGCCAAGATTTTCGACAGCCATCCCGAAGTGCTGTACCGGCACGAACCGGATACGGTGCTGCGCGACTATGACCTGCCGTGGATGTGCCCACCCGAACAGGTGCCGGCCTATCGCGACGCGGCCCGCGACTACCTGCGCCGGCTGTTCGATACCGCGACGCTGAAGACCGCGGGGTCGTTGCCGATCTTCCCCAAGCGGCACCATGGCGCGGTGGCCGCCCAGCTTCGCGCGGGCATGATCTACGGCCTGCGCGCGATCGAGCAGGTGCCCGGTGCCCGGCGCCTGGTACGCGGCGTGCCGATCCCCGACCTGTTCGATGTGGCGGCCTATCCCGCATTGCGGCTGGTGCTGAAATCGGTCAGCTCGCGCGGACGCGCCCGGCTGTTCGCCGAGGCGATGCCCGGCATGAAGACCATTTTCATCCTGCGCGACCCCTGGGGCCAGGTCGCATCCATGCTGCGCGGGGCCGCCCTGGGCAAGTTCGAGGTGGAGGTTCCGGTCCAGGAATTGCTTACCACCGAACAGGCGCGGCGCTACGGCCTGACGCCCGAGCGATTCGCGGCGCTGCCGTCGGTGGAGCAATTCGCCTGGAACTGGGCGATCCTGAACGAGAAGGCGATCGACGACCTGGCCGGCATCGACGGGGTGAAGGTGCTGCGCTACCACGCCCTGTGCGACTCCCCGCTGGTTGAAGCCCGCGCGCTGTTCGCCTTCGCCGGGCTGGACTGGAACCGCCAGACCGAGGATTTCGTCCGCCGCAGCACCACGTTCAACGGCCGCGACCGGTATTATCAGGTGTTCAAGAACACCCAGGCGGCGATGAATCGCTGGCGCGAGGAGCTGAAGCCGGAAGACCAGCGGCGTATCCAGGCGGTCGTGCGGGAGACCTCGCTGGCGCCGCTCTGCCCGGAACTGGAGATCTGAGTACGTTTGCTCCCCCTCCCCCCAACCTTGATCCGCTTCGCGGCTCAAGCCCTCAAGGGGAGGGGGAGCAAATTCAACGCACTACTACGGAACCAATCATGCCCGACCTTACGGCTGACCCCAACGGAACCCTGCGATGACCACGCTGCCCGCGCATCTGAAGGCGCTCGAGGCCGAGAGCATCCACATCCTGCGTGAAGTGGCGGCGCAGGCGGCGCATCCGGTGCTGCTGTACTCGATCGGCAAGGACTCGTCGGTGCTGCTGCACCTGGCGCGCAAGGCGTGCTTCCCTGGCCGGCTGCCTTTCCCGCTGCTGCACATCGACACGACCTGGAAGTTCCGCGCCATGATCCGCCATCGCGACGCGATGGTGCGGCGGTTCGGGCTGGACCTGATCGTGCACACCAATCCCGACGGCCTGCGGCAGAACATCAACCCGTTCGACCACGGCAGCAGCTACACGGAGATCATGAAGACCGACGCGCTGAAGCAAGCGCTGACCGAGGGCCGCTACGACATCGCCATCGGCGGCGCGCGGCGCGACGAGGAACGCTCCCGCGCCAAGGAGCGGGTGTTTTCGGTGCGCGGCCCCGGCCACACCTGGGAGCCGAAGCGCCAGCGGCCGGAACTCTGGCACCTGTACAACGGCAACCTCGCGCCCGGCGAGACGCTGCGGGCGTTCCCGCTGTCCAACTGGACCGAACTCGACGTGTGGACCTACATCCTGGCCGAGGCGATCGACGTCGTGCCGCTGTATTTCGCGGCCGAACGCCCGACCGTGCTGCGCGACGGCGCGTTGATCGTGGTGGACGACGAGCGCATGCGCTTCGAAGCGGGGGAAGCACCGGTGAACCGCGTGGTGCGGTTCCGCTCGCTGGGCTGCTACCCGCTGTCCGCCGCCATCGAATCCCAGGCCGCCACGCTGGAAGACATCGTCGCCGAAATGCGCACCACCCGCGTGTCGGAGCGCGCCGGGCGGCTGATCGACCAGGACCAGGACGCCTCGATGGAAAAGAAGAAGCGCGAGGGATATTTCTGATGCCCGACTCCCTGTTGCGCGTGCTGGCCTGCGGCAGCGTGGACGACGGCAAATCGACCCTGATCGGCCGCCTGCTGTTCGAATGCGGCACCATCCCGGACGACGTGATGACCGTGCTGGAGCGCGACTCCCGCCGCTTCGGCACGGTGGAAGGCGGCATCGACTACGCGCTGCTGGTCGATGGCCTGGCCGCCGAGCGCGACCAGGGCATCACCATCGACGTCGCCTACCGCTATTTCGAGACCCCGCGCCGCCGCTTCATCCTGGCCGACGCGCCGGGCCACCAACAATACACCCGCAACATGGTCACCGGTGCGTCCAACTCGGATCTGGCGATCGTGCTGATCGACGCGCGCAAGGGGGTGCTCGACCAGACCCGCCGCCACGCCGCCATCGCCTCCCTGCTCGGCATCCGCGACGTGGTGCTGGCGGTGAACAAGATGGACCTGGCCGGCTTCGACCAGGCGGTGTTCGAGCGCATCGTCGCCGAATTCCACGCCATGCTCGGCCATCTGCACGCGCTGGCGGTGACCGCGATCCCGGTCTGCGCGCGCGACGGCGACAACGTCACCGCATGCAGCACCCGCATGCCGTGGTACCAGGGCACCAGTCTGCTCGCCGCGCTGGAAAGCGCCGAACCGGGGCATGACGGGCTGGCGCGGCCATTCCGCATGCCGGTGCAGATCGTCAACCGGCCGGACGACAGTTTCCGCGGCTATGCCGGCACCGTCGCCGCCGGCACGCTGCGTCCCGGCGACGCGGTGGTGAACGCGACGTCGCGGGTCGAGGCGAAGGTTGCGCGCATCGTCACCATGGACGGCGAGCTGGAGGTCGCGCATCACGGCGATCCGGTGACGCTGGTGCTGGACCGCGAGATCGACGTCTCGCGCGGCGACGTGCTGGCCGCCGCGCCGCCGCCGCAGCTTGCCGAGCACCTCGACGCGCGCGTGGTGTGGATGGACGACACGTCGCTGTTCCGCGGCCGGGCCTACCAGGTGATGCTGGGCACGCAGAGCGTCGTCGGCACGATTACCGACATCACCAGCCGGCTCGACATCGATACCCTGGGCGAAGTACCGGTGCGCGAGCTGCACATGAACGAGATCGGCCGGGTGGCGATCTCGCTGTCGCACCCGGTGGCCTGCGAGCCCTACAACGACAGCCGCGAGCTGGGCGGGTTCATCCTGGTGGACCGGCTGACCCGCAACACCGTCGGCGCCGGCATGGTGACCGCGGTGCGCGGGGCGCGCGAGAACGTCTATTGGCACCAGCTCGACGTGGACAAGGCGGCGCGCGCGCTGCTGAACGGGCAGAAGCCGTCGGTGCTATGGTTCACCGGGCTGTCGGGGGCGGGCAAATCCACCATCGCCAACCTGGTGGAGAAGCGGCTGCACGCCGTGGGCCGCCACACCATGATCCTGGACGGCGACAACGTGCGGCACGGGCTGAACCGCGACCTGGGATTCGCCGAGGCCGACCGCGTGGAAAATATCCGCCGTGTGGCCGAGGTGGCGAAGCTGTTCGTCGATGCCGGGCTGATCGTTCTGGTGTCGTTCATTTCCCCCTATCGCGCCGAACGGATGCTGGCGCGCGAGGCGGTGGAGGCGGACGAGTTCGTCGAGATCTTCGTCGATACGCCGGTGGACGAATGCCGCAGGCGCGATCCGAAGGGGCTGTATCGCCGGGCGGATGCCGGGCAGTTGCGCAACTTCACCGGCGTGGATGCGCCATATGAGCCGCCGCAAGATCCGGAAATCCGGCTGCGCACGCTGGAACTGGCGCCCGAAGCGCTGGCCGAGCAGGTGGTGCAGGAACTGCGGCGGCGGGGGATCGTTGGCTGAGGCACTGGCAGAGGTTGCCGCCGCGGCACGCGCCTGCCGCGTTTGCTCCGGTTTTCTTCCGTTGGGGCCACGCCCGGTATTCCGTGCCTCCGCCACCGCGACGCTGCTGATCGTCGGCCAGGCGCCCGGGACCAAGGTGCATGTGACGGGGGTGCCGTGGAACGATCCGTCGGGCGACCGGCTGCGCCGGTGGCTGGGGATGGAGCGCGACGTTTTCTACGACGAGGCGCGCATCGCCATCGTGCCGATGGGGTTGTGCTACCCCGGCCGCCTGCCGCATGGCGGCGACGCGCCGCCGCGCCCGGAATGCGCGCCGTTGTGGCGCGATCGGCTGGTGGCCGCGATGCCGGCGATCCGGCTGACGCTGCTGGTTGGGATGCATGCGCTGACGCACACGCTGGGGCCGGGCACGATGACCGAACGGGTGCGAGCGTTCCGCGCGTATTTGCCGGCGTATTTTCCGCTGCCGCATCCGTCCTGGCGGACCACGGCATGGGAACGGAGAAACCCATGGTTCGGCGCGGACGTGCTGCCGGCGTTGCGGCAGGCGGTCGGGGATGCGTTGGGGTGACCGCGGCTGCCGCGGGCGGGCCCGCTCGCCCGATGGCGTTACGGAATAACGCGCGGCGCGGTGTCGGCCGGCGCCGGCCCGGGTCGCGTTGCCGGCAGTTTCGGGCGCCACGCCTGATGCCCTGTTCGAGGGTGACAGGTTGCCCGCCATCCGCGATGGTGCTGCCGGACATCGCGCTATGGCAATAATGAAGGAATAGAAATGATCGGCGTCGTAGTCGTGGCGGGCCACATCGGCCGCGGCACTTGCCACCGCCTGCCGGCGGAGCCGCGACAACGAGCCAAGGCCCGCAATCCTGGTGCTGCCGGCCGCATCCCGACCATCGCAAGGGCAGCTTCCGGATGGGTCAAATGCCGGGTTGCCGCCGCAGGCACCGTTGCCTGGCTGCAACTTCCTGCATGGCTCGCGTTCATGGTGGTCTTGCCGTAGCTCGGGCCGGGCGCGGCATTCGCGGCCACCTGTTCCCTGTCCAGCCCCTCACCCATTTGTATGACCGTGTGCGGACCTTCCTGGTCCGGCGTCATAAGATGCCGCCGCGAAGCATCGGGCCGTTCAGCATGGAAGCGGTGTTCGGCGAGCGTGGTGTGCCGAGGCTGCGACACCTGCGGCGGAAAGACGCCATGTCGTGCGTATGTCATGAAGCCAGTCGGAAAGCCGGATGCGGAAATCCGCACGTCCGGTTTGATGAGCGTGGAGGGGCAACGGGTCGTGCAAGCGATACCGCGCCTCTCCTCGACTCTACTGTGAAATTCTACTAAGTACTCTAGGAACCTCTTGCTTGCAATGCCGCGGCACGTTCTGGCCTGCTGCGCGAGCTGACCGCACACGATCAACGAATCCGCCACCAGGTTCGTGGGCGACGGTCCACGCGCGGACCACGATCGCGTGGCCTGTTCGGGGTTCCATCCTGAAACGGTAATTGTTGGGCGTCGCCTAACTCAAGTACCGTGCCGTCAGATGCGCTTCGAAATCCCTCGGATCGAGCGGCTTGCCGGTTGCCGCGCGCAGCAGATCGTCGAATCCGAGAAGACTGCCCTGGCCGTGCACCCTGAGGCGCAGCCAGCCGAGCAAGGGCGACAGATTGCCGCGGCCTAGCGCCGCATCGATCCCGGCGACCTCCCGCCGCGCCGCCGCCATCAGTTGCGCGGCGGCCATCGCACCCAGCGTGTAGCTGGGGAAATAGCCGAACGCGCCGTCGTACCAATGAATGTCCTGCAGGCAGCCGCGCGAATCGTCCGGCGGCTGCATGCCGAGCAGCTCGGAAAAGCCTTCGTTCCACGCCGCGGGCAGATTGGCCACCGCGAGCTCGCCGGCCACCATCGCTTGCTCCAGACGAAACCGCAGGATGACATGCGCGGGATAGGTCATCTCGTCGGCATCGACACGGATAAAGCCGCGTTCGACGCGCCGCCACAGCCGCGCCAGGTTCGCCGGCTGGTAGGGCGCCGCATCGCCGCCGAACGTGGCGTGCAGCTCGGGGCCGAGCCAGGACAGGAACCCGTCGGTGCGACACGCCTGCATTTCCACAATCAGCGACTGGCTTTCGTGCGTTGCCATGCCGGCGGCCTCGCCGACCGGCTGGCGATCGAACGCCGGCGGCAGGCCGCGCTCGTACAGCGCGTGTCCGGTTTCGTGCACCACCGCCAGCACCGCGGGGGCGAAGTCCGCCTCGTCGTAGCGCGTGGTGATGCGCACGTCGGTGCGCGTGCCGCCGGAGAACGGATGCGCCGACCGGTCCAGCCGCGCGTGGTTGAAATCGAGGCCCAGCCGTTCGGACAATCGGCGGCACAACGCTTCCTGCGCGGCGACCGGAAACGGGCCCTGCGGACGCACAGGCGCGGGCTGGCGCGCCTGGCGCTCCTCCGCCAGCGGCAGCGCGCGACGCAGGAAGCGTTCATAATCGGCGAACACCGGCACTACGTCGGCGGCGCGCAGGCCGGGCTGAAAGCCATCCATCAACGCATCGTAGGGCGACAACCCCAACGCCGGCGCCAACGCCGCCGCGGCCTCGCGCACCAGGCGCACGACTTCGTCCAATGGCTTGCACACGCGGGCGAAATCCGCTGCGCGCCGCGCCTCGCGCCACACCTTCTCGCAGGCGGAATTCGCGCGCGCCTGCGCCTCCACCAGGTCGCGCGGCAGCGCGGTCGCCCGGACATAGGCATGGCGCATCAGCCGCAGATTGGCGGCGCGCCACGGATCGCGCGGCTCGCCGGCGGCTTCCGCCGCAGCGAGCTCGTCGCCCAATTCCGCTGCACTCAACAGCGAATGCGCCAAACCGGCGAGCACGGCGAGTTGGTCGCCGCGCGCGGCGCCACCGCCTGGCGGCATCATCGTGGCGGCGTCCCAGCCGAGCACGGACGACGCCTCACCGAGCGTGGCGATGCGGGTGAAGCGGGCGGTCAGCCGGTCGTAATCGGTCATGCGCGCAGTGTCCCTCGGGCCCAGACAAGGAAGATCACCACGAGTGCCAGCGCGAGGCCATACCAGGTGACGGCATAGGCCAGATGGTTGTTCGGCGGTCGCGGCAAATGCTTCGCGGGGTCCGGCCAGAGTTCCGGCGGCGCGGGGCCCAGCGCCACCAGGATGTATGGCGCGACGTGCGGCAATTCCAGCGACGCACCGATGGCGGCGGGATCCAGCGTGTAGAAGATGCGCTCGGCGGGATCGTCCCTGGCGCTGAACAGGCCGGGGGATTCGGGCCCGTGGATGTATCCGGCGATGGTGGTCTGGCCTGATGGCTGGGCGATCGGCGCGGCGCGTTGTTGCGGCACCCAGCCGCGTTCGACCAGCAGTGGTGGCTCGCCCGGGCGTTCCAGCGGTTGCACCAGGAAGGTGCCCAACTGCGGTCCGGCCGGCGTGTCGCGCACCGCGACGCCATATTGGGCGGACAGGTCGGCGCGCAGATACCCGGTGACGGCGACCTTGGTGTAGGGCTGGGGCGCGGCGGGCAGCGGGATCGGCGGCGCGGCCTCCGCCTGGGCGATGCGCGCGAGGATGGCTTCCTTCCAGTGCAGCCGCCGCACCTGCCAGGTGCCGAGGCCGAGCAGCACGGCGAGCATCACGACGGTCATCAGGCCGGGCCCAAGCAGACGGCGCATCAGTTCTCTCGCGCCCCTTGAGGGAGAGGGGAGGGGGGAGGGGTGCGTTCATCGCCCGGCCGGGGACGTGGGTACCCCTCCCCCCAACCCCCTCCTTCAATGGGAGCGGGAGTGTCGTGGGTCACAGCCCCATCTCCGACGCGCGATGGCGATATTGCAATGCCACCAGCGCGGCCTTGGCAGGACGCATCATCAGGATTGCCAGCGGGATGGTCACCGCCGGCCACAGCACCGCATGCACCCAGAGCGGCGGCGAGAACCGGAACTCCACCCAGAAGGCCAGCGCGACGATGATGGCGCCGAGCACCAGGACAACCCCGACCGCGGCGCCGTCGCCGGTGTCGCATTCGCGCAGGTCGAGGTCGCAGATCTCGCAGCGGTCCCGCACCTCGAGGAGGTTGCGGAACAACCGGCCGCGGCCGCAGCGCGGGCAGCGGCACGTGAGCGCCGCGCGCAGGATCGAAACGGGAGGGTCGGCCACGCGCCCGCTAGTGGGCGACCACGGGGCTGGCGCCGTACCAGTAGATGCAGGTGAACAGGAACAGCCAGACCACATCGACGAAAGGCCAGTACCAGGCGGCGGCCTCGAAGCCGAAATGGCGTTCGGGCGTGAACTGGCCGTTCTTGGCCCGGAACCAGCACACGATCAGGAAGCAGGTGCCGACGATGACGTGGAAGCCGTGGAACCCGGTGGCGAGGAAAAACGTCGATGGGTAAATGCCGCCGCCGACGAACTTGAAGGGCGCGTGGGTGTATTCGACCGCCTGGCCAATGGTGAAGCACATGCCCAGGATGATGGTGAGGCCGAGTCCGGTCAGCAGCCCCTTGCGGTCGTTTTCCAGCAGCGAATGGTGCGCCCAGGTGACGGTGCAGCCGGACAGCAGCAGGACCATCGTGTTGAGGAAGGGAATGTGGAACGGATCGAAGCTGTGGATGGTGGAGGGCGGCCACACCGTCATGCCGTTGCCCTGGGTGTCCGGAAAGATCAGGAAGTTGAAATAGGCCCAGAAGAAGCCGACGAAAAACATCACCTCGCTGGCGATGAACAGCATCATGCCGTAGCGCAGTCCAAGGCGGACGAAAGGCGTGTGCAGGCCAGGCGTGCGGCTCTCGTGGATCACGTCGCGCCACCACATGAACATGGTGAACAGGATGATCAGCACGCCGATCACCAGCAGGGCGTAGCTGCCGAAATGGGCGGCGAAGATGATGCCGAGCACGGTGCACAGCCCGCCAACGGCGCCGATGATGGGCCACGGGCTGGGATCGACCAGATGGTAAGGCTGCTTCAGTCCCGAACCCTCGATGCCCGTGACGTGGTGCACCGTGGCGCCGTGTGCGTCGCTCATGCCGAATCCATTACTGCGAGAGAAAGCGAGGAGGCAGGCATTATCCAGACTTCATTTTCTTGGCGATGGTGATCGCGTAGAACAGGACGGCGAGTGCCGTCAGCACGACCATCAATGCGATGTTGCGGCCGCGCCGGCGACGGCGCATCTCCGCGGCCTCGCGCGGTGTGGGGCGCGGTGGGTCTGGTTCCATGCGGCGCCTGCATCACCCGACCAGCCGGTCCACCGCGAGCGCGGCGAACAGCACGAACAGGTAGGCTATGGAGTAGCGGAACGCTGCTCTCGCCGGTGCGTCGCCGGTCAGGCTGACGCCGGCGGCATCCTGCTTGTCGCGCGCCACCCGCAGCACGCTGAACAGGAAGCCGGCGCCGAGCAGGATTGCGGCAACGCCATAGACCGGACCGCTGAAGCCGATCCACCACGGGGCGAGCGACAACGGCAGCAGCAGCAGCGTGTACAGCACGATTTGCCGGCGCGTCTCCTTCGCGCCCACGACCACCGGCAGCATCGGCACGCCGGCGCGCCGGTAGTCCTCGTTGGCGAACAAGGCCAATGACCAGAAATGCGGCGGCGTCCAGAAGAACACGATGGCGAACAGGATCAGCGGCACCAGATCGACCGAGCCGGTCACCGCCGCCCAGCCGACCACCGCGGGGAACGCTCCCGCCGCGCCGCCGATGACGATGTTCTGCGGCGTGCGGCGTTTCAGCCAGATCGTATAGACGAACACATAAAAGGCGATGGAAAGCGCCAGCACGGCGGCGGCGGCGGCGTTCACCGCCAGGAACATCATGGCGACCGATCCGACGGCCAGGGTGACGCCGTAGGCCAGCGCCGCGCCAGGCTCGATGCGGCCGGCGGGGATCGGACGGTTGCGCGTGCGGTGCATCACCGCGTCGATGTCGCGGTCGTACCACATGTTGATGGCACCGCACGCGCCGGCCGCCACCGCGATGCACAGCACCGCGGTGAATGCCAGCACCGGGTTGATCCGGCCGGGCGCGACCAGCAGGCCGATCGCGCCGGTGAACACCACCAGGCTCATCACCCGCGGCTTCAGCAGCGCGATCCAGTCGCGGACGTCGGTTTCCGCCAGCACATAGGCCGGCAGTGGGGATTGCTCCCCGATGTCGGCGGCGTCCATCGGTGCGGTGGTCTCGCTCACCGGATCAACGGATGCGCGGCAGTTCGGCGTAGGTGTGGAACGGCGGCGGCGAGGAGACGCTCCATTCCAGCGAGGTCGCGCCCTCGCCCCAGTAATTGTCCGCCACGTGCTCTTTCGAGGTGAAGGTGCGGAACACGACATAGAAGAACACCAGCAGCGCGACGCCGCTGATATAGGCACCGATCGAGGAGACGAAGTTCCAGCCGGCGAATGCCTCCGGGTAGTCCGGGTAGCGGCGCGGCATGCCGGCCAGGCCGAGGAAGTGCTGCGGGAAGAAGGTCAGGTTGACGCCGATGAAGGTCAGCCAGAAATGCACCTTGCCCCAGAACTCCGGATACTGGTGGCCGGACATCTTGCCGATCCAGTAATAGAAGCCGCAGAAGATCGAGAACACCGCGCCGAGCGACAGCACGTAGTGGAAATGCGCCACCACGTAATAGGTGTTGTGCAGGATCTGGTCGATGCCGGCATTGGCCAGCACGATGCCGGTTACGCCGCCGATGGTGAACACGAAGATCATGCCGATCGCCCACAGCATCGGCGTCTTCAGCTCGATCGAGCCGCCCCACATGGTGGCGATCCAGGAGAAGATTTTTATCCCCGTCGGCACGGCGATCACCAGCGTTGCCGCCATGAAATAGGCGCGCGTATCGACCGAGATGCCGGAGACGAACATGTGGTGCGCCCACACCACGAAGCCGATCGCGCCGATCGCCACCATGGCGTAGGCCATGCCGAGATAGCCAAAGATCGGCTTCTTGCTGAAGGTCGATACCACGTGGCTGACGATGCCGAAGCCCGGCAGGATCATGATGTACACTTCGGGGTGGCCGAAGAACCAGAACAGGTGCTCGAACAGCACCGGGTCGCCGCCGCCGGCAGGCTCGAAGAACGAGGTGCCGAAATTGCGGTCGCAGATCAGCATGGTGATCGCCCCGGCCAGCACCGGGATGGACAGCAGCAGCAGGAAGGCGGTCACCAGCTCGGACCAGACGAACAGCGGCATCTTGTGCAGCGTCATGCCGGGCGCGCGCATGTTGAAGATGGTGGTGATGAAGTTCATCGCGCCAAGCAGCGAGCTGATCCCGGCCAGGTGCAGCGCGAAGAGCGTGCAGTCCATGCCGATGCCGGGCTCATAGGTGGCGTTGGAGAGCGGCGGATACAGCGTCCAGCCGGTGCCGGATTCGCCCAGCATCAAGCCGGTGAAGATCAGGATGAAGGCAGGCGGTAGCAGCCAGAAGCTGATGTTGTTGAGCCGCGGGAACGCCATGTCCGGCGCGCCGATCATCAGCGGGATGAACCAGTTGCCGAAGCCGCCGATCAGTGCCGGCATGACCGAGAAGAAGATCATCAGCAGCCCGTGGCTGGTGACGATGGTGTTCCACTCCTGCCCCGACCCGACCACGTGGTTGTCGGGAAAGTTGAGCTGGGCGCGCATGATCTCCGACAGGATTCCGCCGACCGTCCCGCCGAACGCGGCGAACAGCAGGTACAGGGTGCCGATGTCCTTGTGGTTGGTGCTGAACAGCCAGCGCGTCACAAAGCCGGGCTTGTGGTCGTGATGGTCATGCGCGTGGTCGTGGGTGGTTACCGACATCGTCTCTCGTCTCCTTGCGCACCAGCCTCGCGGTCAGTGCTGAACCTCGTTGGCCGCGGTCAACAGCGTTCCGTCCGGGCCCTCGTCCGGGGTCGGGTGATCGTCCCGGGCCATGTATCCAGGGGCCGGCTGTGGCGCCGCGCTCGAGAACTGCTTCTTCGCCTCGACCAGCCAGGCTTCGAACTGCGGTTCGGTCACCGCCTTCACCATGATCGGCATGCGGCTGTGGTTGGTGCCGCAGATCTGGTTGCACTCGCCATAATAGGTCCCCGGCTTGTCCACCCGCATCCAGGTCTCGATCGTGCGGCCAGGGATAGCATAGCGCTGCACGCCAAGCGACGGGATGAAGAAGCTGTGGATGACGTCGCCGCTGGTTTCCAGGATGCGGATGTTCTTGTTGACCGGCACCACCAGCGGGTGATCCGCGGTCAGCAGGCGGAGCTGGCCGGGCTTCAACTGGTTGCCGGGGACGATATAGCTGGTGAAGTCGATGTTGCCCCTGTCGGGATAGGTGTATTCCCAGTACCATTGGTGGCCGGTGACCTTGATCGTCAGGTCCGGGTCGGCGGTGCGGTTCTCGTAATAGACCAGCCGGAACGACGGGATGGCGATGACCACGAGGATCAGCACCGGGATCACGGTCCAGGCGACCTCCAGCACGGTATTATGCGTGGCGTGGCCGGGCACCGGATTCCGCGTCGCGTTGTAGCGATACATCACCCAGCCGAGCAATCCGCCGACGAACAGCGTGATGACGGTGATGATGACCAGGACCATGTCGTGCAGGTCGATGATCTGCTGCTTCACCGGACTGAACGCCGGCTGCATCGCCATTTCCCATGGGGTGGGTGCTTGTGCGTGTGCCGCCCCGCCCGGCATCAGCACCGGTACCAGCAACAGCGTGGCCAGAGCAGCCTTGAATCGCCGGAAATCCTGCATCGACCACCCCACCCCGTTCCGTCCCGGCGGGCCGGCGGCGGATCGCCATCGGCCACGCTCGATGGGTGTTGGCCTACCGGACCCTTGAAGCGAGATCAAGGTCTCGGTGACCGGTTGCCAACAAAACCGCGAACCGCCAGGGCCGGCGCCCGGCTGGCGCGCGGGTCAATTGGGCAGCCGCACCAGGGTGAAGATGCCGAACGGGGGCACCGGTTCGGCGCGCACCCACGCCAGGTCGTCGGGCGCGAACAGCCCCTGCATGGCGAAGTCCGGATGCCAGCCCAGCGCGCGCGACGCCGGCGTCATGGCCAGTTCGATCCACCAGCGCGGACCGCGCTCGGCGGCGAAGTGGTTGACGAACAGGATGTTGCCGCCCGGCCGCACCACCCGCCGCATTTCGGCGAGCAACCCGCGCGGATCGGGCACCACGGAGGCGACGAACATGGCCACGGCGATATCGAACGAGGCGTCGGGAAAATCGGTCGATTCGGCGTCCATCTCGCGCAGTGTGGCGACATTGGCCAGCCCGAGCGCCGCGACGCGTTTGCGGGCTTGCTGCAGCATCTCGGCCGATAGGTCGATGCCGGTGATGCGCTTGTCCGTGGTATAGCGGGGCAGGGCAAGGCCGGTGCCGACCCCGACCTCGAGGACGTCGCGGCCGGGCAAGTGATTGACCAGGGCCACGGCGCGGCGGCGGGCGATGGAGGAGACTCCGCCGAACAGCACGTCGTACACGCCGGCCCAGCGCCGGTAGGCGGCGCGGACGGCATCGGCATCAAGCGCGGACCGCGGGGGACCGCCAGGCCGCCGGGAGCCGCGGCGCTGTTCGAGGGTGTGGCTCATGGCGTGGCGTAACCTCCGGTCGCTGCGTAGGCAATCGTATCGTGGCGCGCAAGCCTGTATCGCGCCACGGCACGGTGCCGCAACCGGAGCCGGCCGGCGGGACCTGGACCCGCCGGGCCGACGCTCCGGAAGCCGACCCCCCGGAAGAAGCGGTTCAGTCGGACTGCGACAGGTTCACCGCCGCCGCGCGTCCGTTCTGTTGCTGCTCCACCTCGAAGCCGATCTTCTGGCCTTCGTTCAGGCTTCTCAGCCCCGCCTTCTGCACGGCGCTGATGTGAACGAAGACGTCCTTTCCCCCGGTATCCGGCGCGATGAATCCATAGCCCTTCGTCGGATTGAACCACTTAACGGTGCCCTTCGGCATCGACGCGTCGCCTTTCTGTCTGGGAGCGGCTGCCGATTGGAATCGGTTGCCGCCCGATTGAACAGGGGCGTCGTGACCTGCCGGCGGACGCCCATCCCCGTGGCGGGTGTCCCCTGCCGATTACCGTGGCACGGGTTGATCCCCCAACCGGGGGACCATACGCCCGCCGAACACCGTCCGCAACGAATCGTGCAGGAGGTCCGGCGAATACAAGCCGGCGAATACCAGCCGGATCGTGACGACCGCCATAACCGGCCCGGGCGCTGGCGTGCGCCGGGACTTTGTCGCTTGCATCGCCGGCCGATTGACGCCATGTCGCTGGCAGCCGGGGCCTGGGCGGACTAGAGTGCGGCCGGGACGAGCCGGCCAGAGGGCGGAGGCAGGGGACGCCATGCCGGCCCGCGCATCGGAGAGGAACCATGGGTAGCTTCAGCATCTGGCACTGGATGGTGGTGCTGCTGGTCGTGTTGCTGCTGTTCGGCGGCGGCAAGGTCAGCAGCCTGATGGGCGACTTCGCCAAGGGTATCAAGGCGTTTAAGAAGAACATGGCGGAGCCCGAGGACGCCTCGATGGAAGCCAGCGCGGACAAGGTGCCCGGCTCGATCTCGGGTCCGGCCGGCGAGGCGGCGCCCCGCGCCCCGGCACGCGAAACCACCGCGGCGCGTTAGCCGCGGCTACGCCTCTCGCGCCACGCGCGGTTGGGCCGCGAAGCGGACCGACGCAAGCCGCGACGCCGGTGGTGAGGGTGAGCGGGTGGCATCGCCGCGCCCTCATTTGGCTTGGCGCTCCGCGCCGACCTGTCCCGCGGTCCGTTGATGGCGGCAAGCCGGTGCACCACGGGCCGCGGCTGAACGAGTCGTGCCCCAGGGAGGACAGATTATGGGTGAGTTCAGCATCTGGCACTGGATGGTGGTGCTGCTGGTCGTGGTGCTGCTGTTCGGCGGCGGCAAGGTCAGCAGCCTGATGGGCGACTTCGCCAAGGGCATCAAGGCGTTCAAGAAGAACATGGCGGACGAGCCCGATGCCTTGAAGGATGCGGGTGCCGACAAGCCGCCGGAGCCGATCGCCGGGCTGGCAGCCGAGGCCGCGCCCCGCGCGAAGCAGCGCGAGACGACCGCGGCGCACTGAAGCGGCCCTGGGTTCCGCGCGGATCACGCACCTTATTCGGCGGGAGCGATTGCCCCGGAGGCTGAACGGCGCGTCCTTGCTGACGAATTGCAGCCGCCGGCGGCGTATTCGCGAAGCCGCGCCTGGCGGAAGATGGGCGCCGATCCGGATGCCACCTGGACGATCGATCGCAGCGGGCAGGAGGTGGCGTTCTGCTGGTTCAGCGCGGTCCTGCGCGACTGGGGCGCGGCTGGGCCTGCCGCTGGCGCATGACAGGGCGATGGACGGGCACCAGGAAATAGCCGCGGGGGGTGCCCGCAGACCGGAGCCACCCCTCCCTCCGCAGCCGGCTTTCCGTGCCGCCGCCGTGCTGCGATCGGTGACCGCGGTCAAGCTTGGCTGTGCCGCATGGGGTCTTTGCCGTGAATTTTAGGGGTTGAACCCCCACAACCGATGGCTCATAAATAACCCCTCCGCCCACCAGCATATACCCCCGGATGATCACCGCCGCCCAGATGCGTGCCGCCCGTGCCCTGCTGCAGATCGACCAGCGCCAGTTGGCCGAGCAATCCGGCCTCTCGCTGCCGACCATCCAGCGCATGGAGGCCAGCGACGGCGTGGTGCGCGGCAACGTCGAGTCCCTGATGAAGCTGGTTGACGCCTTCCAACTGGCCGGCATCGAGCTGATCAACGACGGCGCGGCAAGCCCCACGGGCGGCCGCGGCGTGCGACTCACCGCCGCAACCCCACCAGGCGCAAACACCAACCAGCGCCGGGGGCGAGCATGATCGGGCTGATCCTGGCCTGCATCGCCGGCCTGCTGGTGCTTGCCGTCATCGGCGCCGCGACCGCGCGCACGCCGGCCGGCGGCAACATCGTCTATGGCGGCTGCCTCGTCCTGTCGCTGGCCATCCTGCTCGCCGGCCTGCTGTCGATCGCCGCGCCGCCCACGGAACTGACCCTCCCGGTCGGCCTGCCCCAGATCGGCGGCCACGTGCGGCTGGACGCGCTGTCGGCGTTCTTCCTGGTGGTGGTCGGGCTGGGCAGCGCCTCCGCCAGCCTGTTCGCGCTCGGCTACGGCCGGCACGAGGACCAGCCGCAGCGCGTGTTGCCGTTCTATCCGGCCTTCATCGCCGGCCTGCTGATGGTGGTGATCGCCGACGACGCCTTCCTGTTCCTGTTCTCCTGGGAGCTGATGTCGCTTGCCTCCTGGGCGCTCGTGCTGGCGCATCACCGGGAACCCGGCAACGCCCGCGCCGCCACCCTCTATCTGCTGATGGCGGCCTTCTCCGGCTTCGCGCTCCTGCTCGCCTTCGGCCTGCTGGCCGGCGCCAGCGGCGGCTACACGTTCGATGCGATGCGCCACGCCCACCCCACCGCCTGGGTCGCCGCGCTGGTGCTGGTCCTCGCACTGATCGGCGCGGGAACGAAAGCCGGCCTGGTGCCGCTGCATGTCTGGCTGCCGCTGGCGCATCCCGCGGCGCCCAGCCACGTCTCCGCGCTGATGAGCGGCGTGATGACCAAGGTCGCGGTTTACGGCTTCATCCGCATCGTTTTCGACCTGCTGGGCGTGCCGACCTGGTGGTCCGCGGTAGTCGTCCTGGTGCTCGGCGGCGTCACCGCGGTGATGGGCGTGCTCTACGCGCTGATGGAGCATGACCTGAAGCGCTTGCTCGCCTACCACACGGTGGAGAACATCGGCATCATCTTCATCGGCCTCGGCCTGGCGCTGGCGTTCGGCGCCAACGGGCTGCACGCGGCGGCGGCGCTGGCGCTCACCGCGGCGCTGTTCCACGTGTTCAACCACTCGGTGTTCAAGAGCCTGCTGTTCTTCGGCTCCGGCGCGGTGCTCACCGCCACCGGTGAGCGCGACATGGAGCATCTCGGCGGCCTGATCCACCGCATGCCGAAGACCGCGTTCTGCTTCCTGATCGGCTGCGCGGCGATCTCCGCCCTGCCGCCGCTGAACGGATTCGTCTCCGAGTGGCTGACCTTCCAGGCCATCCTGCTGCATCCCAACCTGCCGCAATGGGGCCTGAAGGTCGCGATTCCCGCCGATGGAGCGTTGCTGGCGCTGTCCGCCGCCCTCGCTGCGGCGTGTTTCGTGAAGGCATTCGGCATCAGCTTCCTCGGCCGCCCGCGCAGCACCGTGGCGGCGCAGGCGCGCGAGGTGGATGCCTTCTCTGTCACGGCGATGGGCATCCTGGCCGCGCTGTGCCTGCTGGCGGGCGTGCTGCCGGGCCTGGTGATCGACGGCCTGGCGCCGGTGGCGATGGCGCTGACCGGCGCGCGCATGCCGACCCAGCTCGGGTTGGACTGGCTCACCATCGTGCCGGTCGCGCAGAGCCGCAGCTCGTATAACGGGCTGTTGGTGTTCCTGTTCATCGCGGCCTCCGCGTGGCTGATGGCGGCGGCGATTCACCGCTTTGCCTCGCACGCGCTGCGGCGCGGGCCGGCCTGGGATTGCGGCTTCCCCGATGCCAGCCCGACGACCCAATACACCGCCGGCAGCTTCGCCCAGCCGATCCGACGCGTGTTCGGCACGCTGGTGTTTCGGGCCCGCGAGACGGTGACGATGCCGCCCCCGGGCGACATGGCCCCCGCGCGCATCGTCAAGTTCATCCGCGATCCGGTGTGGGACGTGGTCTATGCCCCGATCGCCGCCGGCGTCACCTGGGCTGGCGACGTGCTGAACCACCTGCAGTTCCTGACGATCCGCCGCTATCTGGCCTTCGTCTTCGCCGCCCTGGTGCTGCTGTTGCTGGCGTTGGCGCTATGGCAGTGACGCGCGGCGCGACAAGCCGGCTGGACTGCCAGCAGCAGACTCTCTCCCCCCTCAAGGGGGGAGGGGGTCTTTCCGCCCCCACCACCAACCCCCGCCGCACCGCATGATCCGCGACCTGTTGATCCAGGGCGTAGAAATGGCGCTGGTGCTCACGCTCGCCCCCCTGCTGACCGGCCTCGTTCGCAAGGTGAAAGCCCGCCTGCAACGCCGCCGCGGTCCCCCGCTCATCCAGCCCTACCGAGACCTCCGCCGCCTGCTCTCCAAGGAGGTCGTGCTGGCGGACAACGCGTCGTGGCTGTTCCGCGTCGCACCCTACATGATCTTTGCCGTCACCTGGGTCGCCGCGTCGCTGGTGCCCACCTTCCATACCGGCCTGCTCTTCTCCTGGTCCGGCGACCTGATCGCCATCATCGCCTTGCTCGGCAGCGCGCGCTTCATGCAGGCGCTGGCCGCGATGGATATCGGCACCAGCTTCGGCGGCATCGGCGCCTCGCGCGAGGTCATGATCGCCTCGCTGGCCGAACCGGCGATGCTGATGATCGTGCTGTCCGTCGCCATCATCGCCGGCTCGACCCAGCTCTCCACCATCGCCGCGTACATGGCGTCGCCGGCGGTCGGCCTGCGCGTCTCGCTGGCGTTGGCGCTGGTGGCCTTCGTCATCGTCGCGCTGGCGGAAAACGCCCGCATCCCGGTGGACAACCCCGCCACGCACCTGGAACTCACCATGGTGCACGAGGCAATGGTGCTGGAATATTCCGGTCGCCACCTGGCGATGATCGAGCTCGCCGCGTCGCTCAAGCTGTTGCTGTACATCTCGGCCATCGCCTGCATCTTCGTGCCGGTCGGCCTGGCGCATGGCTACGCGATCGGCTTCGCCGCCTGGCTGGCGAAGCTGGCGGTGGCCGCCGTGTTGCTCGCCGTGTTCGAGACGTCGATCGCCAAGATGCGCGTGTTCCGCGTGCCGAACTTCCTCGGCGCGGCGCTGATGCTCGGCTTGCTCGGCGTGCTGCTGCTGTTCGTGTCGCAGGGGATGTGATGCACGGCCTGTCCTTCGACGTCGCGCACATGCTCGCCGGCGGACTGGTGCTGGTCAGCTTCATGATGCTGTACCAGGACCGGCTCTATGCGCTGCTGCAGGTGCTGGCGCTGCACGCCTTGGTGCTGGCGGCCGCGGTGGCGTGGCAGGCCCACATCCAGCATGCGCCGCATCTCTATATCACCGCAGCGATCGCGCTCGGCTTCAAGGCGATGCTGATCCCCTGGGCGCTGCACCGCATCGTGTTCCGCCTCGGCATCCATCGCGAGGTCGAGACGGCGGTCGGCATCGGCGTCACCATGCTCGCCGGCATCGGCCTCGTGGCGCTGTCGCTGGACGTGATGCTGCCGGTCACCGCCCACGTCGATCCGGTCACCCGCGAGGACATCGCGCTGGCCCTGTCGGTGGTGCTGATCGGCTTGCTCATCATGGTGACAAGGCGCAACGCGGTGAGCCAGGTGGTCGGATTCCTGTCGCTGGAGAACGGCGTGAACCTGGCCGCCGCCGGCGCCCAGGGCATGCCGCTGGTGGTCGAGATCAGCGTCGCGTTTTCCGTGCTGATCGCGTTCATCGTCATCGGCATCTTCCTGTTTCGCATCCGCGAACGCTTCGACACGGTGGATTTGCAGGCGCTGGACCGGTTCCGGGGGGAGCGGCAATGAAGCGCTTCGAGAAAACCTCTCCCGCTTCGCCGCGGCGAGCCACCCAATGGATCGGCGCGCGAAGCGGGACAGGTGTACTATGAACGAACTCGGCGTCGTTCTCGTCCCGCTCGCCGCCGCGGCATTGCTTGCCGCGATCCCGGGCTACCGCATGTCCGCGCGGCTCAACGTGCTCGCCAGCCTGATCTCGCTGCTGTTCGCCATCAGCCTGCTGTTCGACCGCCCTGCCTCCAACCAATACCTCCTGGTGGACGACCTCAACATCGTCTTCATCCTGCTCAACACCTTCGTCGGCTTCACCACCAGCGCGTTCAGTGCCAGCTACATCGCGCACGAACTGGAAACCGGCCGCATCACCGCGCGCTACCTGCGCTTCTACCATGCCATGTTCCAGCTCATGCTGTTCGGTATGAACCTGGCTCTGGTCGCCAACAACATCGGCCTGATGTGGGTGGCGGTGGAGCTCGCCACGCTGACCACCGTGGTCATGGTCGGCATCTACCGCACCCACGAAGCCATCGAGGCCGCCTGGAAATACTTCATCCTCGGCAGCGTCGGCATCGCGCTCGCGCTGTTCGGCACCATCCTGGTCTATCTTGCCGCCCGGCCCGTCATCGGCGAGGGCATGAAAGCGATGGTCTGGACCAACCTGCTGGCCGGCGCGCACGCCTTCGACCCCGCCTTGCTCAACATCGCCTTCATTTTTCTTCTGCTCGGATACGGAACGAAAGTCGGCCTGGCGCCGATGCACGCCTGGCTGCCCGACGCCCACGCGGAAGGCCCGACGCCGATCTCCGCCGTGCTCTCCGGCCTGCTGCTGAACGTCGCGCTGTACGCGCTGCTGCGCTTCAAGCTGCTGCTCGCCGCCAACCCCGCCGCCATCGCGCCCGGGCCGCTGATGATCGGCCTCGGCCTGCTGTCGCTGATCTTCGCCGGCTTCATGTTGTACCGAAGGCGCGACATCAAGCGGATGTTCGCCTATTCCTCGATCGAGCACATGGGCATCATCGTGTTCTCCTTCGGCATGGCCGGACCATTGGGAAACTTCGCCGGCCTGTTGCAAATGACCATGCACAGCCTGACAAAGTCGGCGATCTTCTTCTCGGTGGGGCACGTCGCGCAGGTGAAGGGCACGCAGCGCATCGCCGACATGGGCGGCCTGACCGAATCCCACCCGGTGCTCGGCTGGACGCTGGTCGCCGGCGTCGCGGCGATCGCCGGGCTGCCGCCGTTCGGCGTGTTCACCAGCGAGTTCCTCGTCGTCAGCTCGACCTTCGCCCGCCAGCCGGTGCTGGCGATCCTGGTGGTGTTCGGCCTGCTGATCTCGTTCGGCGCGTTGCTGCTGCGCGTGACCTCTGTGGCGTTTGGCGAGCCGCGCGGACCCACCGGCCCGGTGAAGGCGTCCTATGTGCCGATCTTCGCGCATCTCGCGCTGGTGCTGATCGCCGGCATCTGGCTGCCCGGCCCGCTGGTGGCCTGGTTCCAGCACGTCGCGGCGATGTTGGGCTGAACCGATGGCACTCGATGCGATCCTCGCCGGCGGACAGTCGATCGAGGGGCATCGGCCCTTCCCCTGCGTCGTGGTCGATGCCCAAGCCTGGCAGGACGCCACTGCCCTGCTCGCCGCGGGCGCGCTGACACTGCTGAGCGTCTGGGGCGAGACCGGCCGCGTCCACATGGCGGTCCTGCAAGCCGTCGCGCCGACGGTCGCCGTGCTCAGCCTGGAATGTCCCGACAACCGCTATCCGTCGGTCGGCCGCGCGCACGCGCCGGCGATCCGCCTGGAACGCGCGATGCGCGACCTGTTCGGCCTCGATCCGGTCGGCTTGCCCGACACGCGGCCCTGGTTCGACCACGGTCGTTGGGGCGACACACCGCCGCCGGCCTACGACTTCCTGCCGGTAACGGGAGACAACCTGCACCAGATTCCGGTCGGCCCGGTGCATGCCGGCATTATCGAGCCGGGGCATTTCCGTTTCACCTGCGACGGCGAGACCGTGGTGCGCCTGGAGCAGCGCCTGGGCTATGTGCACAAGGGTATCGATGCGCTGTTGCACGGCGCACCGATCACGCGCGCCTTGCGGCTGGCGGGCCGCACGTCCGGCGATTCCACCGTGGCCTACGCCTTCGCCTTCTCGCGCGCGGTGGAGGCGGCGCTGGGCATCGAGGTGCCGCCGCGCGGCGTTGCGTTGCGTGGCGTGATGGCGGAACTGGAGCGCGTCGCCAACCACCTCGGCGATTTCGGCGCGATCTGCAACGACGCGTCGTTCAGCCTCATGCTGGCGCATTGTGGCGTGCTGCGGGAGCGTGTGTTGCGCTGCGCCGCCGCCTGCTTCGGCCACCGGCTGATGATGGACCGCATCGTGCCAGGTGGCGTCGCGGCTGATTTGAACGACGACGGCGTGGCGGCGATCGGCGCGCTGGTTGCGGAAGTCCGCACGCGCTTCGCCCCGCTGGTGGCGTTGTACGACGGCACCGCGTCGTTGCAGGACCGCACCGTCGGCACCGGCATCCTGCGTCCCGATCTCGCACTGCGGTTTGGTGCTGGCGGCTATGTCGGCCGCGCCTCCGGCCGCGATTTCGACGCGCGCCGTGCGCCGGGCTATCCGCCATATGGCGCGCTGCGGTTCGACGTGCCGGTGCTGAACGAGGGCGACGTCAACGCCCGCGCCTGGATCCGCGTCCGCGAAATAGAGCAGAGTTTGTCGATGCTGGAACAGTTGCTGGAGACACTGCCGGCGGGCGCGGTGCGGGCGTCGGTGGAGGATGCGCCGCTGGAACCCGGCGAAGGCATGGCGCTGGTCGAGGCGTTCCGCGGCGACGTGCTGGTCTGGCTGCGGGTCGCCGGCGGCCGCGTCGATCGCTGTCATTTGCGCGACGCATCCTGGTTCCAATGGCCGCTGCTGGAAGTCGCGATCGAAGGCAATATCGTTGCCGATTTTCCATTGTGCAACAAGAGTTTCAACTGTTCGTACTCGGGGCACGATCTGTGATGGCGAAAGAGAGGGAAGGGAAAGGAAGCAGCGACTCCCTCCCCCTTGTGGGGGAGGGTCGGGGAGGGGGGACGAACCGCGCCGGTCGTGCGATCCGGTCCCCCCACCCCAACCCTCCCCCAACAAGGGGGGGAGGGAGTCTCTTGTTCTTCCGCCGCCCCTCCCTCTACCTCGAGTAACCGCCCATGCTGAGAACCCTCCTGCAAGGCCTGCGCACGCCGCTCACCGAGCCGAAGCCGCCCGCGGACCCGGAACTCGCGGCGCTCGCCGCCACGCTCGACCACGCGGCGCGGCGCAAGCTCGGCCGCAGCCTGTCGATCCGCGCGGTGGACGCCGGCTCGTGCAACGGCTGCGAGCTGGAAATCCATGCGCTGAACAACGCCTTCTACGACCTGGAGCGCTTCGGCCTGCGCTTCGTCGCCTCGCCGCGGCATGCCGACGTGCTGCTGGTCACCGGTCCGGTGACGAAGAACATGAGGGAGGCGCTGGAGCGCACCTGGCGCGCGACTCCCGACCCGAAATGGGTGGTCGCGGTCGGCGACTGCGCGGCCGACGGCCATGTGTTCGCCGACAGCTATGCCGTGGTGGGCGGCGTGTCCGCCGTGGTGCCGGTGGATGTGGTGATCCGCGGCTGTCCGCCGACCCCGGTGCACTTGTTGCAAGGTCTGTTGTCGCTGTTCAAGGCATAGGTTTCCGCGATCTGGATGCCTGCGATCGGCGGGGCAGGAGGTGCGGTTCCGATGAGTGGCGCGAAAATCCTGCTGGCTGCGTGAAAACTCGTCGCCGCAGCGGCACTTCGCAACTTTGACTCGTTCCTGGCCGGTGGGCCGTGGCTCTCGCATGGCCAGACGGAAGCCGGACAACGCTCCTTCGACGCTTCCTGTCGCCCGCTCCTTCGCTTCCTGACAGATCCCGCGATCAGCCGCGCCCGCGCGACAGATCCGGCCAGCCGGAGGCGGAGCGACAGAATAATGGCAGTCGCCCGACCTAACCCATCTTATTCACCGCATAGCAGGGAGTCGCTGACGGGCATGGTACAAGTGTCTGGAATCGCCTAGAGATTGGGTGCTGACACCGACCCAGGCACCCGGACAGAATCTGCCATGTCCGCCGACGATGACGATACGCTTCTGCCATTCTCCCTGCCAAGTATCTGCCAAAAGAAGGTCACAGCCGCGTTCGACGGCGGCCTGATCAGTTCCGACGGCGGCGTGTTGCTGCTGGCCGGCGCCGACAAGCGGCTTGGCCTGGTTGACGCGCTGGCCGCCATCATTCCCGACCACCGCGACCAGACCCAGATCACCCACACGATGTCGGACATCCTGCGCGCGCGCATCTTCGCCATCGCCTGCGGCT
>DATLQW010000200.1:0-33918 GCA_035535035.1 Acetobacteraceae bacterium | reverse complement strand
CCCGAGCTACTGGTGGAACGGCGACCGCTACCTGGGTCCGGCGGTGCTGCTGCAGGCCTATCGCTGGATCGCGGATTCGCGCGACGAGCACACCGGCGAGCGGCTGGATGCGCTGGAAGACCCGTTCAAGCTGTATCGCTGTCATACGATCATGAACTGTACCGATACCTGCCCGAAGAGCCTGAACCCGGCGAAGGCGATCGCCGAGATCAAGCAGTTGATCGCCGAGCGGGTGCTGTAGGAGCCGGAGCCAACACATGCCGATGGTGACGCTCGTCCCGGAACCGGAGGTCGAACGGCGAGTCGCCGAACGTGCCGGAAGCCGTGGCACGTCGGAGGTGGATTTTGTCCGCGCGTTGATCGAGGAGAGCCTGAGCGATCCGGATGATGTCCAGGTGGCCGTCGAACGGCTGGAACATCCATTGCCGCCCTTGGCCGGCGCCGAGGCGCACAAAGTCCTTGGATTTCAACTCGGCAGCGGCAAGCCGGAATTGTGACAAAGTAGAGCTGTCGCCGCCACCAGACGTCCGCACCGCAAGGACTACCGCCGCGGTAGCCGCGACTCGGCGCATCCGGGGTAAACCAGTCGGCAACCCGGCCGTGCGATACGAGCCCGGGCGACCGGAGCACCGATGCCCAAACCCACCTCCCGCTTCGTCTGCAGCGCCTGTGGCGCGGTCACCCCGAAATGGGCCGGCCGCTGCGAGACCTGCGGCGAGTGGAACACCATCGCCGAGGAACCGGTCGTCTCCCGCCCCGGCCCCGCCGGCAAGGCGCAGCCCGGCAACCGGGTGGAGTTCGTCGGGTTGGCCGGCAGCGCCGCGCCGCCGCCGCGGGTCGCCACCGGCATCGCCGAGCTGGACCGCGTGCTGGGCGGCGGGCTGGTGCCGGCCTCGGCGGTGCTGGTCGGCGGCGATCCGGGCATCGGCAAGTCCACTCTCCTGCTCCAGGCCGCCGCGTCGCTCGCCCGGTCCGGCCGCCGGGTGCTGTACGTGTCCGGCGAGGAGTCCATCGAACAGGTGAGGTTGCGCGCACGGCGGCTGGGGCTGGCGGACGCGCCGGTGGAGCTTGCCGCCTCGGTCAACCTGCGCGACATCGCCGCCAGCCTGGAACAGGCGAAGGACGCCGCGCTGGTGGTGATCGATTCGATCCAGACGATGTGGCTCGACTCGATCGAGAGCGCCCCCGGCACCGTGACGCAGGTGCGCGCGGCGAGCTTCGAGCTGATCCGGCTGGCCAAGGGCGCGCAATTCGCCCTGGCGCTGGTCGGTCACGTCACCAAGGACGGCGCGCTGGCCGGGCCGCGGGTGCTCGAACACATGGTCGATGCGGTGCTGTATTTCGAGGGCGACCGCGGCCACCAGTTCCGCATCCTGCGCGGGGTAAAAAACCGCTTCGGCGCCACCGACGAGATCGGCGTGTTCGAGATGACCGAACACGGCCTGGCCGAGGTGACCAACCCCTCGGCGCTGTTCCTCGCCGAACGCCGCGGCAACATCGCCGGCAGCGCGGTGTTCGCCGGGCTGGAGGGCACCCGCCCCGTCCTGGTGGAGATCCAGGCATTGCTCGCGCCGAATCCGGGCGGCTCGCCGCGGCGTTCCGTCATCGGCTGGGATTCCGGCCGGCTGGCGATGTTGCTGGCGGTGCTGGAGACCCGGGCCGGGCTGCGGCTCAACGCCACCGACGTCTATCTCAATGTCGCCGGCGGGCTGCGCGTGGTCGAGCCGGCCGCGGACCTGGCGGTGGCCGCGGCGATTGCCTCTGCCGTCTGCGACCGGCCGACCAGCGCGGGCAAGGTCTATTTCGGCGAGGTCGGCCTGTCCGGCGAGATCCGTCAGGTGGCGCAGGCCGAGGCGCGGCTGAAGGAAGCGGCCAAGCTGGGGTTCGATGCGGCCGCACTGCCCCGCCGCGTGGCGCGCGGCAATCGCTCGATCGCGGCGCCGGACGGGCTGCGATTGGAGGAAATCGGCCACATCGCCGATCTGGTTGCGCAATTCGCGCCCGACTCGGCGCGCAGCACATGATCTTGGCTTGGCGTGGGAGGCGGGGCGGAGGATAAGACGCGCAGCTCCCTTGATGGCAGTTGCATGACCCTGGATCATGACCCGCACAACACTCCCCCTCCCCTTGAGGGAGGGGGAGCAGATCGGCGAGACATTCGCATGACCTGGGTCGATCTTGCCGTCCTGGTCGTGCTGGCGGTCTCGGCGTTGCTCGCGTTCATGCGCGGCCTGGTGCGCGAGGTGCTGGGCATCGGCGCCTGGATCGGCGCAGGACTCGCCGCCGCCTGGGGCCTGCCGCTGGCGCGCCCGCAATTCCACCAATGGTTCGGCACGTCGCCATGGGCCGACCCCATCGCCTTCGTGGCGATCTTCGTGGTGGCACTGATCCTGCTGATGCTGGTCGCCCACGCCATCGGCCGCGCGGTCCGCTTCTCGCCGCTCGGCGGGCTGGACCGGACGCTCGGGCTGGTTTTCGGCCTCGTCCGGGGTGCCGCGCTGGTCATCGTCGCCTATATCGTAGCCGGGATGGTGGTTCCGGTGGACCAATGGCCGCAGCCGGTGCAGCAGGCGCGATCGCTCGCGCCGGCCTATGCCGGCGCACGCTGGGTGGTGCATCAATTGCCGGTTGACTACCGGCCGCGGCTCTACGCACCGCCAGCCGGGCGGCAGGCCACGGCCGAAGCCCTGTTGCACGCGACCCCGCAAGGCTCGGCACTCGGCCGCGCCGCCGGCGGACCGGCGGCGGCGCGGTATTAGGAGGCACCAGGCATGACGCTGCCCGCGACGCTGCCGTACGGCGACGACGACAACGACGACAAGCCGCACGAGGAATGCGGCGTCTTCGGCGTATGGAACACGCCTGACGCTGCGGCGGTTACCGCGCTCGGCCTGCATGCCCTGCAGCACCGCGGCCAGGAAGCCACCGGCATCGTGAGCTATGACGGAAAGCATTTTCACTCGCACCGGGGCCTTGGCCTGGTCGGCGACAATTTCAGCGACGCCAGGGTGATCGCCCGCCTGCCCGGCCAGATCGCCGTCGGCCACAACCGCTATGCCACCACCGGCGACACCATCCTGCGCAACGTGCAGCCGCTGTATGCCGATTTCGAGTTCGGCGGCTTCGCCGTGGCGCATAACGGCAACCTGACCAACGCGCACGTGCTGCACCGCGCCCTGGTGCGGCGCGGCTGCCTGTTCCAGTCCACCACCGATTCCGAGGTGTTCGTCCACCTGATCGCCATCAGCCTGTATTCCACCGTGGTGGACCGGCTGATCGACGCGCTGAAGCAGGTGGTGGGTGCCTATTCGCTGGTGGCGCTGTCGAATGAGGCGTTGATGGGCGTGCGCGATCCGCTGGGCGTGCGCCCGCTGATCCTTGGCCGGATCGGCAACGAAGGCACCAGCGGCTGGGTGCTGGCGTCGGAAACCTGCGCGCTCGACATCGTCGGCGCCGACTTCATCCGCGACGTCGAGCCTGGCGAGATCGTGGTGATCAACGACCAGGGCGTGCACAGCATCAAGCCGTTCGGCCGCGCCCGCGCGCGGTTCTGCGTGTTCGAATACATCTATTTCGCCCGGCCGGATTCCGTGGTGGAGGGGACGCCGGTGTACGACGCGCGCAAGCGCATCGGCCGCGAACTGGCGCGCGAATCGCCGGCCGCGGCCGACGTCATCGTGCCGGTGCCGGATTCCGGCGTGCCGGCCGCGATGGGCTTCGCCGCCGAGAGCGGCGTGCCGTTCGAACTCGGCATCATCCGCAACCACTATGTCGGGCGCACCTTCATCGAGCCGACCGACAACATCCGCCATCTCGGCGTGAAGCTGAAGCACTCGGCGAACGGCCCGGTGCTGAAGGGCCGGCGCGTGGTGCTGGTGGACGATTCGATCGTGCGCGGCACCACCAGCCGGAAGATCGTCGAGATGGTCCGCCATGCCGGCGCGCGCGAGGTGCACATGCGGATTTCCTCGCCACCGACCACGCACTCCTGTTTCTACGGCATCGACACGCCGGAGCGCGATCAACTGCTGGCCGCGCGGCACAGCGTGGACGAGATGGCGGCGCTGATCGGCGCCGACAGCCTGGCATTCGTGTCGATCGACGGGCTGTACCGCGCGCTTGGCCAGCACGACCGCGACCCGGCCAAGCCGCATTATTGCGACGCGTGCTTCACCGGCGACTATCCGATCGCGTTGCCGGACCAGACCGACAATGCCGATCGGCAGTTGAGCCTGCTGGCGGAAAGTCGTTGACGGCAGTGGGGGACTTCTCCCGCACGCGCGGGCAGGGCCGGCGCGGGACGCAAGGCGGGTGAGGGTGCAGCCAACCACGCAAAGCCGACTTCTCGAAAGCACGGTGGCGCTGGTGACCGGCGCCAGCCGGGGCGTCGGCGCGGCAACCGCGATCGCCCTGGCGCGGCTGGGCGCGCATGTCGTCGTCACCGGGCGCATCCAGGGCGGACTGGAGGACACCGACGACGCCATCCGTGCCGCCGGCGGCACGGCGACGCTGCTGCCGCTGGACCTGCAGGAGCAAGAGCAGATCGATGCGATCGGACCGAGCCTGTTCCAGCGGTTCGGCCGGCTCGATGTGCTGGTCCATTGCGCCGGAGCGTTGGGGCGGCTGACTCCGGTGGCGCATATCATGCCGAATGACTGGGCCGACGCGGTGGGGGTGAACCTGACCGCTGTCTGGCGGCTGATCCGCAGTTGCGATCCGCTGCTGCGTACCGCTCCGGCCGGGCGCGCGGTGTTCGTCACCGACGCACGGGCGCGGGTACCGCTGGCCTATTGGGGTGCCTATGGCGCGACCAAGGCGGGGATGGAGCATCTGGTGCTGACCTGGGCAGACGAGCTGCGCCAGACGCGGCTGCGGGTGAACCTGTTCGATCCCGGTGTGGTGCGGACGCGGCTGCGGGCGAACGCGTTTCCCGGCGAGGATCCGGCGTGGCTGCCGCTGCCGGAGGACGTCGCGCCGGCGCTCGCGGCGTTGTGCCTGCCGGGGGAGACCCGGCACGGCGAGGTGGCAGGCATCACCTAGCGGCCGGTTGCTGCCTATACCGACCGTGGCATTCCAGCCGGCCTGCGACCGGGGTGTGGAACCGTGTCGGGGCGTCCGCGTTGCTTCGGTGAGGCGGCGCCCGGAAACCGGCTCAGATGACGCGGGTCGCAGTGCCGCGGCATTTCCGCGAAAGCGAGGCCCATGCCGCGCAGGTCCCCGGTTTCGCGGCGATGACGTGCGCCTCCCGTGACAACCGGCTCACTTGTCCCTGGGCGTCGCCTTATACCGACCGCCGAATTGGCTGACTCTCGGCTGCGGCGTACATGTCATTGCGCGGAGCGAAGCGACGCAGCGCTCTCCATGAGCGCGCAGCCAGGTGGGGATTGCCTTGTCGCTTCGCTCCGCGCGATGACATGGTGCAAGGCAGCCGCGCACGTCACTCGCTGGGGCGGGTATTAGGACTTCCTTTACCATCCTGGTGCAATTTCGGCCTGCTTCCGTCCAGGCAGGACCCCAGTGTCATGAGCATCGCAAGCGTTTCCGCCTCGCCGTCCGCGGCTATCGCCCAGCAACTGCAGAACCATGCCCAGGCGCAGGCGGCCCAGGCGCAGGCGGCGGCGGCCAGCCAGGCCGGGACGACGGGGCAGAGGACCGCCGCCGTGCAGGCTGCCGCGAACCAGCAGACCAGCCAGGCCCGTCATCATCATCACCATGGCGGCGTCCCACCAACGCCAACGGCGAGCACGTCACAGGCCGGCGCATCCGCCTCCGGTCCGGCGACGGCTCTCAACACGGTTGCCTGACCCGGTGCCTGACCCGGCGGATGATCCCGGGACGCAACAGACTCCGCCTGATGGAGGACGGCGCGCCGTGAGGGAAGATCGCTTGGCGTGTGCTGCATCCGATTCGCCTCCCCCGGGGACGTTCGAGGCGATCTATGCCGCGCTTGAGGCAAGCTCCCTGGCAGTGATCGGACCGGCACGGCCGCGGCTGCTGGTGATCCCGATCCGCGACGACAACGGATTCGTCGTAGGCGGCCTTTGGGGCTGCACCGTGTTTGAATGGCTGCACGTGCAGATGCTGTTCGTCCCGGAACCGTTGCGGGGGAGGGGCGTCGGCGCGGCGCTGATGGCATCAGCGGAATCGGAGGCGCGGGCGAGAGGTTGCCGCGGCGCCTATGTCGATACGTTCAGCTTCCAGGCGGCGCCGTTCTACCGGAAGATCGGCTTCACCCTGTTCGGCAAGTTGGACGACTGCCCTCCCGGGCATGATCGGCTGTACTTGCACAGGCGCTTCGACGGCGCGGCGGGAATGGCCGCAAGCGCCGGCCGGCATGCGGCCAGGCCCGCGGCGACGGCCAGGATGCCGCACCGATGATCGAGGGGGCGGTTGTCGTCGGCGACCTGCTGCGCCCGGACGTCAACGGGCGCCCTGGCGGCACGGACCGGCAGACCCTCTGGCTGTGGAATGCGATCAAGCGCCAGCTTCATTTGGCCTGTGGCCTGCCGGTGGAGCGACTGACCGCAGGCGATGCCCCGGCGCTGTGCGGCTGGATCGACTCGTTGCGGTCTCCGGCAGCCGCGGACGCCTATTGGGCGTCGGTCTATCGCGGTGTCCCGTGTGCCGAGGCGCTTGACCGTCTGGTGATCGAACGCCTGCGGCGGCGCTTCTGCGTGGGCTACGAGCTGCCGCCCTGGCTCGTGCGATTGCTCGATGCGCATGCGGTGCCGCATGTCGATCTGCGCCTGCACCCGGTCCGCTTCATGGACGACCTGCTGTTCGCGGCGCGCGCCTCATGTCCGGACACGCAGGCGGCCCTGCTGTCGATGGCGGTTTCAGAGAGCGAGGTGCTTGCCACCGCCGGCCTGCGCGAGGCGATGTGCCGCTACATCTCCGAGGCGCGGGTGCCCGACGACACGCTGATGGTGGTCGGTCAGCGGCGGTTCGATTCCACCCAGATCATTGACGGCGAGTTCTTCGACGCGCACCGGATGATCACCGAGATTCACGCACTGTGCGCCGGTCACGCCGGGGTTGTCCTGAAGCCGCATCCGCTGGATCGGCACCACAGCCTGCTGGAGGTTGCGGCAGCCGCGCCGACCGGTTCGCTCGGCGTGATCAATGACAACGTCTATCGGATGATGGCGCTGCCGGAGGTTGGCGCGATCCTGACGGTGAACTCCGGCGTGGCCTACGAGGCGCCGTATTTCGGCAAGCGGGTCCACATATTGGCACCGCTGCAAATGCGCCTGGCGTGGCGCGGTGCGGCGCCGGATGCCGCGGTGCATGCTTCGCTCGACGACGTGGTGCTGACGGCGGATTTCTGGCGCGCAGTACTGGCGCCGCACACGGCCGTTTCGGCGCCGGACGGCGTGCGATTGCGGCCGAAGCCCAATCGGCTGCGGATCGCGCTCGACAGTTTCTGGAATTTCCAGGAGATCGACACGGATCGGATTCCTCGCCAGGCCGGCGCCTGAGCGTTGCGCCCGTCACAACCGAAATTATGCAAGAGGTGCGGCGCATCGCGCGACCAGAGCATTTTCACCGTAAGGCGACGCCCAGAAACAAACGGGTCGCCTCGGGGCGTGCACGACCGGCCTCACCGTCATGGCGGATTGGGCGCAATCCGTGCGTTATCTGGCGCAACGATTGTTGGGCGTCGCTCCGATCATCGCAATGACAAGTGATCGTCGGCATTTCCGGTCAGGCCGAAAATACTCTAGGCAGTAGCATCGGCGAAGAAGTAGCCGTCGCGGTGGACGATCTCGCCGAAATGCAGCGGGAACGGTGCGTCGAACATCGGGCCGCCGGAGACCACGGTATGAAACTCGCCGTTCTCGCCGCAGGGGTCCACGCCGGTCGGGAGAGACGCAAGGAAGTCATGGTCGAACCGTCGCCCGACGAATGACGCATCCAGGTGCGACTCCTGCACACAGACGGTGTGGATGATCATGCCGCTGTCGATCATCGTGCGCGCGAGTGCGGCGGTGTCGCGCTTCCAGAGGGGGAAGAACCCGGCCATCCCGACACTGGCCAGCTTGGTCTCGCGCGACAGCCGGAGTTGCTCGAGAAACAGATCGCCGAACATGATGTGGGTCACGCCCTCGGCTTTGATCTGCAACGTAACGTCGGTCATGATCGTTTCGTAGTCGGCCATCGAGCACGGCAGCGGCAGGAAGATCTTGCGGCAGGGGAGTCGCAGCGCGGCCAGTTGCCGATCCAGGACACTCTGGCGGACCCCGTGATGCGTGACGCGGTCGTAAGCCTGGCTGAGGGAGGTCAGCACGCCGACGACATTGGCGAGCCCGAGACGGCGCGCCTCCACCAGCGCGAACGCGCTGTCCTTGCCGGTGCTCCAGGAGAGGTAGGCCGGGGGAATGACCGCGGACATCAGATTGCCTTGATAGTAAAGGATGTCGCTTGCGGCAGCATTCCGAAAATCCGCCGGGGGCTCAGCCGCCCGGGTCTCCGCGCACCAGTTTGCGCACGCCGTCATCGTCCGCCACCAACGCGGTGTCCGCCATACCGATGAACAGCCCGGTTTCCACCACTCCAACCACCCCGGACAGCGCCTGCTCGAGCGCCGCGGCATCCTCGATCAGTCCGAAAGCGCAATCGAGAATCAGGTTGCCGCCGTCGGTGCGATACGGCTGACCGTCGCCACCTCGCCGCAGCACGGGATCGGCAGAGAGCCTCGCGAGCCGTTCCGCGGTGGTCTCCCAGCCGAATGGCACCACTTCCACCGGAACGGGCGCACCGGTGCCGAGCCGGTCCACCAGCTTGGCCGCGTCGGCCACGATGACCAGGCGATCGCTCGCCGACGCGACGATCTTCTCGCGCAGCAGCGCCCCACCGAGGCCCTTGACCAGGTCCAACGAGCCCCGCGCGATCTCGTCCGCGCCGTCGATGGTGAGCGCGATGCGGCGATGCTCGGCCAGGGTGGTGAGCGAGATGCCGGCGTCGCGGGCCCGGGCGGCGCTGCGCTCGGACGTGGGGATGCCGAGGATTCGGAGCCCCTGGCGCACCCGTTGCGCCAGGGCGTCGATCGCGAACGCCGCGGTTGTGCCGGTGCCGATCCCGACCACCATCCCGTCCCGCACCAGCGCCACCGCTGCCTCGGCCGCCGCGCGCTTCTGGGCGTCGCGGCTCATCGGGCGCGGACCGCGCCGAATACGCGCAACCAGTTGCCGGCGCAGACTTTCTCCACCTCGTCCTCCGTCATGCCGCGATCCCGCAATGCCGCCGCGATCTGCTGGTGGCGCGAGAAGTCCGGCAGCTCCGTCTTCGCCGCGCCGGCGGGAAGATCGGTGCCGATCCCGACATGGTCGATGCCGACCGCATCGATCAGGCGGAACAGGTGACGGATCAGGCCGGGCAGTTTTTCCGCCCACAGCACCGCGATCCAGGCGCCGATGACGCCGCCGGTGTCCACCACCATTCGCGCATATTCGGGGCTGAGGTAGCGCGGATGGTCGCCGTCGGGGCGGCCCGGCTCCTTCAGATTGGCATGAGAGCAGAGGATGGGCTTCGTGGTGGCGGCGGCCACGCCCTTCACGGTGGCCTCGGAGCAATGCGCGACATCGACGATGATGCCGAGGCGGTTCATGCGGCGGACCGCATCGGCGCCGAACGGCGTGAGGCCGCCATGCACCGGCGGCGCGGTTTGGATGTCGCCGGTTGCGTTCACCAGGAAGTGGGTGAGCTGGATGCTGCGTACGCCGCGCGCTGCCAGCGCGTCCAGGCGGTCGAGGTCGCCTTCCAGGAAGTCACAGCCCTCGACCGCCAGGACCAGGGACGGATCGTGGGGACGGATTTCGTCCGGCTCGCGGGCGATGCGGGTGCCGGTGGCCTCGAAGCCGGCGAGGTAGTCTTCGACCGCGGCGAGGCATTCGCCGGGATCCGGGTCGCGCACCTTCTCCAGCCGCTTCGTCTCCCGGTTGCGGCGGATCATCGGCAGGTCGGCGATGGCGGAGACCACGGCAGCGGCGACGCCGCCTTGCGCCATGGTGGCCAACACGGCGCGGTCAACGGGACCGACCCGGTTCGGCCGGCCGGCATGGGTGTGCATGTCGATGATCATGGGCGGTGGCATATCTCCATCATTGCGCGGCGCAAAGCGATGACAGGGTGTTCTTCGCCTCCGCTTGACGGAAAGGGAGAGGCTTTTTCCCGACTCATCCGCGGTGCCGCAGGAATGCCTGGCGGTCCGCGTCGCCAGGAATATGCGCCGCGAGAAGCTGCCACAATTGATCCGCCGTTCCCGCGCTGCGCATCGCGCGCTTTACCAGAATTCGGGCAATCGGTCCGACATATCGCACCAGCTCCTGCTCCGCGCGGCGCGCCTCCTCGGCCGCGACAACCGCATGCCGCGGCGCCGGTGGCTCTGCCTGGCACGCCAAAATCTCCTGACGGAACCGCGCGCGTTGCTCGGGTGGCTCGATCAGTTGGCCCAGCGTGTCGCACAACTCATCGAGCGAGGCGGCCTGGCGGGCGGCATTCCGCACCAGCCGGTGCGCCATCGGACCTACATGGCGCGCCAGTTTCCGCTCGATAGTGGTCAGCGTGGCTTCGGCAACGCCCGCCGCGGCTTCCGGCGGCCGGTGCGACACCACGGTCGGCTCGTCCGGCCGCCGTTCCCGCGGCGGGCCACGCATTGCCGCGGCCATTTCCGCGGCCGAGGTGAACCGGTCGGCCGGCGGTTTGGCCAGCGCGCGTTCGATGGTCAGGGCAAGACCGGGCGAAATGGCGGCGAGCTTCACGCGGATATCGGCCGGCGCTTCGTTCAGCAATCGCCATGCGACCTCGGCGAAGTTGCGGCCGGGAAACGGACGCTCGCCGCTCAACATCTCGTACAGCACCACACCGGCGGAAAACAGGTCGCTGCGCGCATCGACCGGCTCGCCACGGCATTGCTCGGGCGACATGTAGCTTGGGGTGCCGACCACCGCCCCATCGAGGGTCAGCTCGGCACTATCGAAACGCGCGATGCCGAAATCGGTCATCTTCACGCGCCCGTTCGCCAGCAGCAGGATGTTCGCCGGCTTGACGTCGCGATGCACGATGCCGGCGGCGTGCGCGCAGGCCAGCGCATCCAGCACCTGGCGGATGATCGCCACCGCCTCCGGCTGGGGCAACCGTCCCGCCTGTGCGAGCACCTGCCCGAGATGGCGCGCCTCGACGTATTCCATTGCCAGGAAGGGGTCTCCTTCATGCAGGGCGAAATCGTAGATGGCGACGATGTTCGGATGCACGCAGCGACCGGCGGCACGCGCCTCGCGCTGAAAGCGCGCAACGAAGTCCGCCCGGTCGTCGCCGCTCAGCAGGTCGGTGCGAATCAGCTTGATCGCCACCTTGCGGTCGATGACGGGATCGTGCGCCGCGTAGATCACCCCCATGGCGCCACGGCCGATCAGCCGCTCGACGCGGTAGCGGCCGATTTCGGCGGGCAAGGGCGCTTGGTCGGCGATCTCAGCTCTCCAGCAGCTTCATTGCGTTGGCCAGGCTGCGGCGCATGCGGTTGAACGATTCGGCAAGTGAGGCGATCTCGTCGCGTCCGCGCACGGGGAATTCCGGCGCATCCATGTTGCCCAGGCTGACGTTGCTGGCAATGGCCGAGATGCGGCGGACCGGCCGGACGATGACGAAGTGCAGCAGCAGGTTCAGCAGCACGAAGATGGCCACGAACACGACTGCGAGGCCGCCGAGGTAAACCTTGAAAGCCGCGTCGGCGCGCTGCAGCGCCACGCTCATCGGCACCGAGACGACCTGGGCGCCGATCACGTCGCCGAGGTGCCAACCGAAACCGTTGGCGCTGCCATAAAGATCGATCATCGTTTGCGGCGCCGCGTCCGGCGTCGAATGACAGGCCAGGCAGGATTTGTCGGTGATTCGGATCGGCCGCGCATACTCCAGAATTGGGCCTGCCGGCGCGTCGCGCGTGGTGGTCAATTGGGTGAGCGACGGGTGGTGGCCGAAATCGTTGATGATCGCACTCTCCCAATCGGTGGCGCGGTCGGCCGGATCGGTCGGGTTCAGCGCCGCCTCCTTGTAGGTGTAGTCGGGGAACTGCCGGGCCATTGAGCGCAGGACGGTCTGCGCCGCCCAGAACGGCACGCTGTGCGGCAGGAACCTGACCTTCAATTGCTCGGTCAGCAGCGGGTCGATCTCGCTGGTGGTGTAGTCGCGGACCGCGGAGGCCTGCGCCATCATGATGGCTGCCTCCTGCAACACCTCGCGGCGGGCATTCTCGTGCACGATGCGCCACGACATTGCCGCGGCGAGCGCCAGACCGAGGAGGAAGGCTGCCATCAGCGCCAGGTTGAACTTGGCCTTCAGACCCATTCGATTTCCCCTTCACCCCCCCTTGGGAGCCCCTCGCGAGCCGCCGACCAGCCGGCTCGCCTGATCTTCCGTCAGGCGGCCCGTCATGGCGGCGCGAAGTTCATGCTGGTAGCGGCGGATCGCGGCGCGGGTGTCGGGGCCGAACACCCCGTCCACCTGGCCGTCGTAGTAGCCGAGGCGCGCCAGCGCCGTCTGCACGCGGCGGCGATCCGCATCGGTCATCTGCGCTTCGGCGGGCATTGCCGCGGCAGCGGGCATTGCCGGCGGGGGCGAGGCAGATGCGGCCGGCGTGGGCGCGCCGACGAGGTAGGATGATGCCGCGGGCACGTGGATGGCCGCGATGGTCAACGCCTTGTCGGCAGCGAGTTGCCGCTGCACGGCGGCGAGCAGCGGCGCGATCCGCAGGGTGGTTGGCTTGAGGTTGGCCACCAGCGATGCCGCGAGCGGCGTTGGCGCGTCCGGCGGCTTTGCCTGGCTGACGGCGATGGAACCCAGGCCGTCGGGCAGGTTGCCCTGCATGGCCGCACCGAGATCCAGGGTGGTGGGAGCCCCTGGCGCGGGAACCACGTCAAGCGCCACTACGGCGGATCGTACACCGCCTCCGGCGAGCATCTCGAGCAGGGACCTTGCGAGCACACCCTGGGTCAGGACGTCGGCGGGACGGGTGATGTCCGCCGATGTCGGCAGCAGGAACGCCCGGCCGCTGAACGCCGTAGCGTAGGCGCAGACATAGACGAACGCCGTCGCGCCCGGAGCGGCGGCGAGATGGCGTCCCGTCTCGCCGATCGCCCCGTCGGTGCCGCCGCTGGTTGCGTCCTCGCGCTCGACGACCTCGAAACCCGCATTGCGCAGTGCCGCGGAGACCGCGTGGGCGGAGAGCAGACAGGCGCGAAGCGGCGGCAGGGAGTCGTATGTGCCGTTGCCGATCACCAACGCCTCGTGCGCCGGGGCGGCACGCGCGGCGGGCGGCGCCTGCGCACCCACAGCGATGGTCGCCGCCGCCGCGGCCAGAAATGCCGACCTGCCGAAAATCATTGTGTTGATGCTTTCCCGTCTGCGTCCGCAATGTTCGCGGCCACGCCAGCGGTTGCCACGCGCCAGCGGTTTCCTGTTACAGCGGGGGGACTTGCCAGCCAATAGGCGCAGTCCCGGTGCATGCGTCGCGCCACGGGAGGTTGCAGCGTGGGCGGCCGGCGTCGCCATCCGCCGGGATGCCGCGCGACCCCGCCGGCAGGTGTGGCGCACTGCCCGACGCAGTGTCGGGGCGCCCGATATGCGGCGGCACGCGCGACGGCGGCGCCGGCCTTGCGTATGTTCTGGAGTCAGAATAGAATAACGGCGGTGGCGGATGAGCCGCGGCGGGATGACGGTTGTCTGTCGGCGCCTGACCCCGGGGGCGGGCATGAAGATGCGGGGCGCACTCAAAGCTTCTCGTTTGCATAGACTATATGGCTGCCACTCGGCTCGAGTTTCAGCGGGAAGCTGCGCAACTGGCCGACCGCCTGGTCGATCGCGGCCCGCCGCTCCGGCGGTCCCATGACCAGCAGGAACCCACCGCCGCCGGCGCCGATGATCTTGCCGCCATAGGCACCGGCGGCACGCGCCTTCTCGTACAGCACATCGATGTCGGGCAGCGAGACCGCGCCGGACAGCGAACGCTTGAGCGACCAGGAGAGATCCAGCAGCTCGCCCCACCGGCGCAGCATCGCGTGGGGATCGGGTTCACCGCGCAAGACGCGCACCGCCTCCTCGGCGAGTTCGCGCGTCTGATCGAGCACTTTCTCCTTGTCGATAATATTGGCCGGAGAGAACGAAACTTGCTGCACCGAGGCCGAGGAGCGCCTGGTCGCGGTGAAATAGAGCCAGCAGGATTCTTCGATAACCAGCCGCTGGCGCATGCTCAATACCAGGGGGAATACCTCGAAATCGTTGTCGTGGAAGCGCACCGCATTGAAGCCACCGAACGCCGACAATATCTGATCCTGCCAGCCGCCGACCTCGCCCATCAGTTCGCGCTCGATCCGGATTGCGCGCCGTGCAAGGTCCTTGGGCGGCACATAGAGCCCGTTCAGCGCATGCAGCGCGCCCAGCATGCCGACGGCAAACGCCGAGGATGAGCCGATGCCGGTGCCTGCCGGCAGGTCGGCATAGGAGTGGATATCCAGGAATCCGTCGCCCACCAGCGCGGCGTACTCGGTCAGGGTCGTACGCACGATGTCGTGCCGGATGTGTTCCACGTCATCGACCATCTCGAGCTGGGAATACGAGATGCGGAAGCGTCGTTCCATCAGCCGTTCGAGGCTGTTCAACGCGACGTAGGAGTATTTCCGCATCGCGGTCGCGAGGACCAGGCCGCCGCGCCGATTGAAATACGCTGGAAAGTCGGTCCCGCCGCCGAACAGGCTGACCCGGAACGGAGTCGCGGTGATTATGCTGGTCAGGATCTGCTCTGGCATCTCATTGCACCCTGTTTCGCCAGCGACTTCCGATCAGGCCCCGGTCCATGCACCGTAGCGGCTCACTGGCATGAAAGCGAACCAAAAGTCCAGCGGCGATGCAACTGAACGGCAGCACGTCGCCGCCGGCGAGCCGAAGGTCTGATTCACCTCCATCGAGTCCCTCGCCAAGGTGCTCTCCGCCGGCAACCGTGACATGCTACGCGTCATCGCCGAGCGCACGCTTGACTCGCTTGACTCGCTCGACGAACTCGCGCAGCTCACCGGGCGCACGAAGTCCGATCTCTCCCGCGCGCTCAAGGCCATGGCGGGACAGCGGCTGATGCGGTTGGAGCGCGGCGTGCGTCGCTGGGAGATTCCGCCGATTATGTCGAGCCCGGCGCCACCGACGAGCGACGGCCCGAGTTCCAGTGCATGATCGACGCGGCCGATTTCGGTGAGGTGCTAGCCCGGCTGAAGGCCCGCACCCCGGCCTTCATTGCCCCGCGCATCGTCAGCGGGCCCACCCTGCTCACCGGAATCTGCTGCTGCGCCCAGTGCGGTGGCGCCATGACGCAGCGGACCGGCAAGTGCGGGCGGTATCGCCACTACACCTGCTTCGGCGTTCGCAGTTTGATACCGAAATATGCATCGACGCCAGTGCCGAGTTCCACACCGCGCGGCGCGCGTCGCTCCCAGGGCATATGGGCCAATGCATTCGTGGTAGCAATGCCGACGACGCCACGGATGCCGCTCGCGACCTCGGTTTCGCGGCGCAAGTCGCGGGCGGGCTGGCCATGCAGTTTGCCGGGGAATGGCATGGCCATGGCATAACTCGGGCAACAGACCGCCTTCGGAATCGATCGCAACGGCGTCGCGCAGGCGCCGGTGTTCAGCTTCACGCCGGTGAGGAACAGACCAATCGCCGCGCGCTCGACACGGATTTGATCGAGGTCGTCAGCCAGGATTTCCTCGATGCCGACGATCGTTTCCGCCAGGATTGTTGGTTCACGCATGGCGGTCGCTCCCTACACGTCAAATCGACCCTCCATCGAACCGGCGTGTACCACCCCACACCGTCCACGCCGACCACCGGCGGCGCTCATGCAAATGAAAGTTACGCGCTTGATCAGTGTTGTGTAGCGGTGGATATGACGATATTATGCTGATCGATGACAGGTTCGAGCGATATGAGTGAAACGGCAACCGACTTCGATAATGGCGCGGCGGCGAGCGATCCTGGTTGATAGTTGACCCGCGGACCAGCGGTCGGCGTCGGACAGTTCCCAGCATGATCGTGCGGCGGCAGCCCACGAAAGGACAGATCATGGAATATCGTCGTCTGGGGTGCAGCGGCCTCAAGGTTTCAGATATCTGCCTCGGCACGATGACCTTCGGCCACGGCACCAATTCCGCCGAGGCCGAGCTCATCGTGCAGGCCTCCCTGGACGCCGGCGTGACGTTCTTCGACAGCGCGGATGGCTACAGCGATGGAGCATCGGAGACGATGCTGGGCCGCGCCATCGGGGCGCGGCGCCGCGAAGTCGTCATCGCAACCAAGGTATTCAATGCGATGGGCCCCGGCCCGAACGACTCGGGCATGTCACGCGTTCACATCATGAACGCCGTCGAAGACAGCTTGCGCCGTCTTGGAACCGACTACATCGATCTCTACTATATCCATCATGTCGATGTTCAGACCCCGCTGGAAGAGATGCTGCGCGCCTTCGACGACCTGGTGCGCCAGGGCAAGGTGCGTTACCCGGCGTGCAGCAATTACGAGGCATGGCGGCTGATGGAGGCAATCTGGATCAGCGACAGCAAGGGGTTGGCTCGGTTTGCCGCCTATCGGCCGCAATACAGCCTGGTGGTCCGGGACATCGAGGAAGAACTGCGGTTCGGTCCTGGCAGTGCGGGAACCCAGATCGGCCGCAATGCGATGAAGGCCCTGCATGCCGTCGGCCTCGGGCTGGCGCTGCGCGCCGTGGCGTTTTATTCCCGTTCTGGGAACAACCGGGTATAACCTGCGGGAAAGGCCCGACCGTCCAAGGCTGGGCGATACCTGTCGGAATGAAGATCAGCAGTTGGAGGAAATCGATGCCAGAGCTACCAAGGCGGGAACTTGGCCGGACCGGGTTGCAAGTCACGATGCTGGGCTATGGCGCGATGGAATTGCGCGGGGCGCCCCGCGCCCGCCCGACAACCGAGGAGCAGGCGGAAACCATCCTCAATGCCGTTCTCGATGCCGGAATCAATTACATCGACACGTCAATCGATTATGGGGTGAGTGAGGAGCGGATCGGGCGCTACATCTCGCATCGGCGCTCCGCGTATTATTTGGCGAGCAAATGCGGCTGCCTGGTGGGAGCGCAAACCACGCCGGCCGGCCAGGTCAGTCCACATGTGTTCACCCGTGACAACATTATTGCCGGCGTCGAGCAAAGTCTTGTGCGGATGAAGACCGACTACCTTGATCTGGTACAGTTCCATCTCTCGCCGTCGAGGCAGACGCTGGAGGAGAATGGCGCCGTCGATGCTGTGATGGAACTCAAGGAAGCCGGCAAGGTGCGCTTCATCGGCATGTCAGGCACGTTGCCTCACCTGAAGGACCATATCGCCATGGGCGTGTTCGACGTCTTTCAGGTTCCCTATTCGGCAATGGAACGCGAACACGAGGCCGTTATCAGCGCCGCCGCCGAGGCCGGGTTGGGTATCGTCATCCGTGGCGGCGCTGCAAAGGGTGCACCGTCCGACGGAAAGCAGAGAGGGCTCCAATGGGAGCGATGGCAGAAGGCCAGGCTCGACGACCTGCTTGGCGATATGACGCCGATGGAGTTCATCCTCCGCTTCACCTTCAGCAATCCTGACCTGGATACCACGATCGTTGGAACGGCGAACCCGGCGCACCTGCAGGGCAATGTCGAAATCCTGCGGAAAGGGCCGCTGCCGGTGGACATGTACGCTGAAGCCAAGCGCAGGCTTGCCGCTGCCGGCTCGGCACCGGTCGGTAAGTGATCGGCTCCGGCCGATGAACGACATCATCACCACGCCCAAAACCAAGGATGAGATCAAGGTCGAACGTCCCCGTCTTCACAAGGTCATTCTGATCAATGATGACTATACGCCACGCGAGTTCGTCGTCATGGTCTTGAAGGCGGAGTTTCGCATGAGCGAGGATCAAGCCCTGCGGGTGATGATCACCGCACATAGACGCGGCGCCTGTGTCGTCGCCGTCTATACCAAGGATGTAGCGGAAGCCAAGGCCACCAACGCGACAGATGCAGGCCGGCGCAATGGTTATCCTTTGCTGTTTACGACCGAGCCGGAGGAATAGTGGCTGCGATGCAGCCACACGCCAGCACCTCCCGTGCAAGCTCGCGGCCAAAGCCGGCCGCGCAGTCGGTTATCAACCAAACATGCACGCTCGGAGCGATCGGATCTCACGCAAATCGCGGCATGATATCGGACGCAAGCAATTCGTGCGTTTCAAGGTCATTCTTGTAGGCACTGCTGATGAGAAGCTGCACACCGGCATCCTGATACCGGCCAATCAGATCGGTGACCTCTGACACGGTGCCTGCGATGCCGTAATATTGCTCCGGTACAGCCAGCCTTCGACGCTTCGCTGCAAGCGCAGCCTCGTCGCGCGCCAGAAGGAAGCTGATGATGCTGGTTCTCTCGATCGCTGCGTAGTTCCGCTGCTCTGCTTCGCAATGGCGGCGCAGTACCTCAAACTTGTGCCTGACAGAATCGGGATTGCCACCGACGTTGCAGGCATCCGCCAGCCGAGCGACGGCGCGCAACGTGAGCTGTTCACCGCCACCGGCGATCATGATCGGCGGGTGTGGCCGTTGCACTGGCTTGGGCTCCAGGATCGCGTCCTCGGTATGAAAGTACTTGCCGTGGAAGGTCGTGCGCTTCTCCGTCCACATGGCGATGACCAGCCGAACGGCCTCCTCCATCTGGCGAATACGCAGCGCGGGTCGCGGCGGAAACTCCCATCCGTATTGCCGATACTCGGTTTCGAACCAGCCAGCGCCGATGCCGAACGTCAGGCGTCCGTGGCTGATCAGGTCAACCCCAGCGGCGATCTTCGCCAGGTGAGCAGGATTGCGATAACCGACCGACGAGACGAGCGTGGCGAGGCGAATGCGCCGCGTCACCGCAGCCAGCGCCGACAAGACAGTCCAACCTTCCATGAAGGGCTCGTCAGGCGCGCCGACATTGGCAATCTGGATCAGGTGATCCATCACCGAGAACCACGTAAAGCCGTGGTCTTCCGCCCACTGTGCTTTCGTCTTCACAGCCTCGAAAATCTCGGCGGGATCAGAACCGAACAGCCATGATGGATTGTGAATGCCGAACTGCATGACCGACCATTCCCTTCGATCCGGATTGAAATCACTGGCGAAAGCTATCCACTCGGCAGCGCGACGGCAGACCTGACAGATTTCGCGTTGCGCTTTTCCCGGATGGTTGCTTTGCCAAGCGGGGGTGTAGCACAGCGTGCGCCGCTGTTCACCCCCTTCCAGGCGAGGAAGAGGGTGAATAGCTTACCACAACCGTGTCAGTCGGTCTTGATCCAGACCGACTTGACGTTCAGGTACTCCTCCACGTGCTGTATGCCGGATTCCCGGCCGTATCCACTCATCTTGTAGCCACCGAACGGCACCGCCGGATCCATCGCCTGGTAGCAGTTGATCCACACGGAGCCGGCGCGAATGCTCTTCGCCAGCCGATGCGCCTTGCCGACATCGCGCGTCCACACGCCGCTGCCGAGGCCGAACTGCGTGCGGTTGCCGCGCTCGATCACTTCGTCAATGTCAGTGAACGGAATGGCGGAGATCACAGGTCCGAAGATTTCCTCCTGGGCGATGCGCATGTCGTCGCGCACGTCGGCGAACACCGTAGGTGGCACGAAGTAGCCCTTCCCAAGTTCCCCGTCGGTCAGCCGCTCGCCGCCCGACAGAGGCCGCGCACCTTCTTGCCGGCCGATGCCGAGATAGCCGGTAACACGCTTCAGTTGTTCCTCGGACACCAGCGGCCCAACCTGGGTCGCCGGATCGCGGCCATCGCCCACACGCAGCGTCTTGCCGAACGTGGCCACGCGGCCGACGAACTCATCGTAAATCCCGCGTTCGACGAACAACCGCGTGCCGGCACTGCAGATCTGCCCCGAGTTGGCGAACACCGCCATGCCGGAGCCTGGCACCGCCTGGTCCAGATCCGCGTCGGCGAATACGATGTCCGGCGATTTCCCCCCGAGTTCCAGCGACACGCGCTTCAGGTTGCCGGCCGATGCGCGGATGATGGACTGACCGGTAACATGCGAGCCGGTGAACGCCACCTTGTCCACATCGGGATGCGCGGCAAGCGCGGCGCCGGCGGTCTCGCCATAGCCTGGCACGACGTTCACCACGCCGGGTGGCACGCCCGCTTCCAGGCACAGTTCAGCGAGGCGCAGCGGCGTCAGCGGCGCTTCCTCGGCGGGCTTCAGCACCACGGTGCAGCCGGTGGCCAGCGCCGGTCCGATCTTCCAGATCGACGCTGTCAACGGGCCATTCCAGGGAATGATCGCTCCAACCACGCCGACCGGCTCCTTCAACGTGAAGGACACGTATTCGCCGGGCAGCGAATTGGAAATCGTCTCGCCGTGCAGCGCCGTGGCCATGCCGGCGTAGAAGCGCAGCATGCCCAGCGCACGCTGGCGGCCGTTGCGTGTGCGGCTGATCGGCGCGCCCATATCAAGTGTGTCGAGAGCGGCGAGTTCCTCCATGTCACGTTCGACCAGTTCTGCCAGGCGGAGCAGCAAAAGCTGACGCTCCGCGGGCTTGAATTTGCTCCATGGGCCGTTGAAGGCACGCCGTGCGGCAGCCACCGCGCGATCGATGTCCTCGGCGTCGCCCTCCGCCACGTGCGCCAGCACCTCGCCGGTGGCGGGGTTGCGGGTTTCGAAGGTTTTGCCCGACGCGGCTTCGAGCCACTTGCCGTCGATCAGCATGCGCTTCGGCTTGCCGTCCAGGAACGGGTGGATCTCGGTCATCACGTTCATTAGTGCGGTCTCCTCACCAAGGTTGGTTCTGCGGTGTCCGGTGCGGTGAGCAAGGCTGCGCCGAGCGCGCAAGCATGCTCACCGTTCAGTGCAAAGGCGATTTCGAAGCCGTCCCGCGTGCCGAGCTTCAGGATCAGGCCGGCGTCCCCTTCTGCTTGCTCGAGCTGCCACTTCCCCAGCCGCTGCACGACGCGCAGCGACCGGTCGGAGAAACGTGCATCGAGCGCGGTTTGCAACATGCGCGGCAGGGTCATCAACAGTCCGGTCAACGCATCGAACGACAGCGCGATGCGATGCATGCTCCCATCGGCAGCGGTGACATCGAGGCGGATACGCGTTCCGCCGGGCAGCACCGCCCATGCGGTCAGTTGCTGGCCGTCGATCGATATGGCATCGGCCGGCGCGACGTCCATCGGCTCCTCCGGTTGATATACGCTATTCCCATAAGGATATAGCGAAGCGCATGCCCGATGTCCATACGCCAGGCGTTGGCGGCTTGCCGGCTACGTGCTTGCGGTCGCGCGGTCGGGTTTCAGATCGATGAGCGGCGTGCCGTCGAGACAGTCGAGTCCTCGGACGTGCAGCGTCGTCCCCTCGATGGCGGTGAGTTCGACGATCGCGGAGGCGATCGGGTTCGGTCGCACCGGTGAACGCAAGGCGAAGCAGCCGGTGGTCTGGCCGGTGCGAAGCGGTGTCTGCGGCACCAGATCCCGGCGCGCGCGATGCATCCAGTATGGCACCTGGATACGCTTGTGCTCAGCGCGATCGCCACCTCGCCCGGCCGGAGTGCGATGTCGGCATCGGAGAGTTCGTTGTTCATCGTGCGAGGGTGGCGGACAAGGCCGCTTGAGGACCAGCCAGTGCAGGCGGTGCGCGCCGCCTGCACTGGGCACGGTCACAACGCCGCGGTGACGGCCTTGATCTCCGTGTAGTTGTGGAACACCTCCTCGCCCATCTCGCGCCCCCAACCGGACTGCTTGTAACCGCCGAATGGCAACGATGCGTCGAACACATTGTGGCAGTTGATCCACACCGTGCCGGAGCGGATGCGCGCAGCGAGCTTGTGGGCGGTGCCACCGTTGCGTGTCCATAAGCTGGCCGCCAGGCCGTAGATCGTGTCGTTGGCGTGCTTGGCGATCCGATCCAGGTCGTCGTCATCGAATGGCTGCGCACAAACCACCGGCCCGAAGATCTCCTCGCGGATCACCTTCATGTCGGGCGTGGTGTTTTCCAGCACAGTCGGCGCAACGAAATAGCCCAGATTACCGACGCGTGAGCCGCCCACGGCGATTTTCGCACCCGCGCCGCGACCGTCCTCGATATAGCCGGTCACGCGATTGAATTGCTCTTCGGACACCAGTGGTCCCATGTCGGTGGCTGGATCGAGCCCCGGTCCGACCTTGATCTTGCCGGCGATGTCCGCGACGCCGGCAACGACGCGGTCATAGACCGACTTGTGGGCATAAAGCCGCGAGCCGGCGCAGCAGCACTGGCCGTGGTTGAAGAAGATCGCGCTTGCGGCGCCGGCGATGGCGATGTCGAGATCGGCATCCGCCAAAATGATCGCCGGCGACTTGCCGCCGAGTTCCAACGACACCTTCTTCAAGTTGCCGGCGGCGGCCTGCACGATCAGTTTGCCAACTTCGGTTGACCCGGTGAAGGCGATCTTGTCCACGTCGGGATGCGCGGCGAGCGCGGCCCCGGCGGTCTCGCCAAATCCGGTCAGGATATTGACCACGCCGGGCGGGAAACCCGCTTCCTGGACCAGTTCGGCCAGGCGCAGCGCGGTCATCGGCGTTTGCTCCGCCGCCTTCAGCACGACGGTGCAGCCCGCGGCGAGCGCCGGTGCCAGCTTCCACGCCGCCATCAGCAGCGGGAAGTTCCACGGGATGATCTGGCCGACCACACCGACCGGCTCGCGCACGGTGTAGGACAGATATTCTCCAGGCAGCGACAGAGGCAAGGTCGAGCCGGTGATCTTCGTCGCCCAACCGGCCATGTAGCGGAAGATATCGACCGCCAGTGGCAAATCGGCAACCCGGGCAACGGCGTATGGCTTACCGTTGTCGATCGATTCCAGTTCCGCCAGTTCCTCCAGGTCGCGCTCGATCAGGTCGGCGAGCCGCCACAACATCCGGCCACGGTCCGATCGGGTGACCCGGCCCCAGCGCCCGTCATCGAACGCGCGCCGCGCCGCGGCAACCGCCAGATCGACGTCGGCCTTGTCCCCTTCGGGCACATTGGCAATCACCGTTCCGGTGGCCGGATTGTAAACAGCGAACGTCTTGCCGGAAACCGCCGGCACGGACTTCCCGTCGATCAGCATTCCCGCGGACCGGCCGAGAAATCCGGCCGCATGATGAAGTCTTGGGTCCAGTGCGATCGCATCCATGTTCGTTCCTCCCATTCTGTTCAGCCGTTCATTACGCGCCGCCGCGCCCGCAGGAGAGCCGTTGCCAACAACCCTGTGACGAGCAGTGAGATGGCCGGCGGTTCCGGCACGCTCGCGTCGAACACACCAAGCTCGACCAGGTTGGACACATAGCGGCCACCTGCCGTATCGCCCGGCACCACCATCCGTGCGAACCCGTCGGGACCGCCGCTGCCGAGCTGCCCGCCTCTATCGGCGTAGGCCACGAGGTCGGGCTGATTGCCGAACGCCGGATCGATCTCGCCGAGCGAGAAGATCGCCTCATAGCCGTCGCTGCCAACCGCGACGACATATTTGCGCAGAACGTCGTTCTTGATGGTGGGGTCCGTGATCAGCCCGGCCGACATGAGCAAGGTCCACAGCGACACGCCGATATAGGTGTCGGTGACCGAACCCGAGCCAGCCATATACGTCGCGGTCAGGGTGTTTGCCGGTAAACTCATCAGGTTCGCCAGCCCATACGTGCCGGGATGCGCGACGCCACCGGTGAGCGTGAACTGGCTGGACACGCCGCCGCCGGTGCCTGGCAACGAAGGTGCGGCGCCGACATGCAGATCGACAATGTTGGAGACATAGCGCCCGCCGGCCGTGTCGCCCGGAACCACCATCCGGGCAAAGCCTTGCGGGCCGCCTGGACCAAGCTGTCCGCCGGTGTCGGCGTAGGCAACCAGGTCCGGCTGGTTGCCAAATTTCGGGTTGATCTCGCCGCCAGAGAACACCGCCTGGTAGCCGTCGCTGCCCACCGCGACCACGTAGTTGCGCAGAGTGCTGTTCTTCGCACCCGGCATCGGCGTGATGCCGCCCGCCGCGTTCAGTAGCGTCCACGGGTTGGTCCCAGTATACGTATCGGTCACCGGCTTCCCGGCAGACGCGTAGGTTACGGTCTGCGTGGTTGGGGGCAGCGCCGACAGGCTCGCCAGGTCATATGTGCCCGGCGTGACAATGTCGCCGCTCAACGTGAACTGCAACGAAATCGGTGCGGCATTGGCGGCGCCGGCAAGGCCCATCGCGGCAATCAAGGACAATCCGGCGACGGCGAGGATGCGGACTGGCGGCATTCGATGGGTTCCCTCTTGTTCTTCGGTGCCACCCCGGCCGGCTGGCTTGGCAGGCGTACCAGGACTGCGCTATACCCCAAGACACATAACCAGACAACAGGACCAAGGGGCCCCGCATGTACCAGGACGTCGCACTGTTCATCGATGGCACGTGGAGTGCGGCGGCAGCCGGCCGCAACCTGCCCGTCGTCAGTCCCGCCACCGGCGACACCATCGGCACGGTCGCCCATGCGGAACGCGCCGATCTCGATCGGGCGCTGGAAGCCGCTGACAGGGGCTTCAAAGTCTGGCGCAAGGTGCCCGCCTTCGACCGCTCGAAATTGATGCGCAAGGCGGCCGACCTGCTGCGCGAGCGGGTCGACGCGATCGCGCCGCTGCTCACGCAGGAGCAGGGCAAGCCGCTGCCGGAGGCCAAGGGTGAGGTGTTGGCGGGCGCCGACGTGATCGACTGGTTCGCCGAGGAGGCGCGCCGCACCTATGGCCGCATTGTTCCCGCACGGGCAGAGGGTATCTATCAGCTCGTGATCAAGGAGCCGGTCGGTCCGGTAGCCGCGTTCACACCCTGGAACTTCCCGATCAACCAGGTCGTCCGCAAGCTGTCGTGCGCGCTCGCCGCCGGTTGCTCGATCATCGTCAAGGCACCGGAAGAGACGCCGGCCTCGCCGGCCGAACTGATCCGCTGCTTTGCCGATGCCGGCGTGCCGGCTGGCGTGATCAACCTGGTTTACGGCGTACCGGCGGAGATTTCCGAATACCTCATTCCGCATCCGATTATTCGCAAGATGTCGTTCACCGGATCCACCGCGGTCGGCAAGCAGCTTGCCGCGATGGCCGGAGCGCACATGAAGCGCGTCACCATGGAACTGGGCGGCCATGCTCCGGCGATCGTGTTCGACGACGCCGACGTTGACACCGCCAGCCGGTTGCTGGCGACGGCAAAATACCGCAACGCCGGCCAGGTCTGCGTCTCTCCGACGCGCGTTCTGGTGCAGGAGCGAGTCTATGACCGCTTCGTCGAAGGCTTCGTGCAGCACAGCAAGGCGGTGAAGGTCGGCGACGGGCTGGAGTCGGGCACCACCATGGGGCCGATGGCAAATCCGCGTCGGATCGCCGCCATGGAGGCACTCATCGGCGATGCCACGCAACACGGTGCGACGGTGCGTGCCGGTGGAAATCGTATCGGCAACAAGGGGAATTTTTTCGAGCCGACGGTCATCACCGGTGTGCCGAAGGATGCCCGCGTGATGAACGAGGAGCCGTTTGGTCCCCTCGCCGTGATTTCGCCGTTCACTTCCTTCGAGGAAGCGGTGACTGAAGCCAATCGGCTGCCGTACGGGCTGGCGTCCTATGCCTACACGCGCTCGGCGAAAACCGCGAACGCGGTCGCTGCCGCGGTCGAAGCCGGCATGATGTCGATCAACCACCATGGACTTGCGCTGCCCGAAGTGCCGTTCGGCGGCGTGAAGGATTCGGGCTACGGCTCGGAAGGGGGGCTGGAGGCGATCGAAGGCTATCTGGTGACCAAGTTCGTCACGCAGGCGGGATTGTAGTCCACACGCGAATCAGCGGCACCGTGCCGATCCGGATGCGGCGATAGAGAAGGCGAGAGCATGACCGCGGCAGCACCGCCCGTTGCGATCAAGAGTGGCACCAACCCGCTGTTGCCGCCGCGAACGATAGCGTTCGCCCCACTCCCACCCGTGTTGGTCGCACGTAACGACACGCAGCCGGTCGCTGGGCCGCCCAGACGTACCAAGATCTGGGAATTCAATACCAACCTGCATTGCTCCATCATCGGTACGTGCCTGTCCACTGGCGAATTGCGGCAGGTCATGAAGAAGCTGGGGTTGGCGCCCCCCGAGAGTACCGACCACGAACTGCACGGCACCGCGGTGACGCTGGCCGGCCGTCACGACACCGCCGGCAAACTGCTGAACAAGGCACTGGATAAACGGCACCAACTTGCGATCAACCAGTTCGCCAAGTCTGACAGCGAGGGCGGCGTTCGCGCGCTGTGGCGGGAAGCGGTACGGCGCGGCGACATACCGGGCGCGTATTGGGCGACCCTGACGCACGCCGCCTCCACGCCAGCCATCGTTCGCGAAGCATTCGGCGACGTGCATATGCTGTCGCACCTCGTCGGCGCGGCCAATCGCGCTGACATAAGGCGGCTCTGTCAGTTGGAAGCGGACAAGGCAGAGCTGGAGGCAAAACTGGGGCGGCAGCAGGTTGCATTGCACGACGCGATTGTCATGCGCGACGCATCCATTCGGGAGTTGCGTCAGGTGCTGGCGCAAAAGATCGCCTCCGAGTTAACCGCCAGCCCAGCCGGCGGTGCCGAGGGAAATGAGGTCCTATGCCAAGTGGTTGCCGATCTGGAACGGCGTGTGGCGAGCGAGGCCCGCGGTCGCGCCGCGGCCGACGCCAAACTATCCGCCACCCACGCCGCCCTCGCACAGGAACGGTCGGCACGCACGACAGCGGAAAAGGACCGAGATGCACTGTGCCAGGAACTCGAAGCGATCGCGCAGTCCTTGGGTCCGAGCTGCGCTGATCGCATACCCGACGCAACACCGATACAGCGGCTTGACGGCATTGCATTGCTCTATGTGGGTGGGAGAGCGAACCAGGTCGCCCATCTGCGCGCGGTCGGCGAGCGGCTGGGCGCCACGTTCCTGCATCATGACGGCGGGATTGAAAACCACCCGAACCTGTTGCCCGGGCTGACCAGCCGCGCCGACCTTGTACTGTTCCCCGTTGACTGCATCAGCCATGACGCCGCGCACGCGGTCAAGCTGCTATGCCGTCAGGCAGGCAAGCGGTTCATGCCGCTCCGCTCCGCCAGCGTCACCTCGCTGCTCGCCGCCCTGCAGCGGCCGGAGGCGCGCAGCCTGGCGGATGCGGCCGCCTGATCAGACGCCGACCATCACGTCGGACGCCTTGATTACCGCGAAAGCTTGCATGCCGGGCTTCAGCCCCAACTCCTCGGCAGCCTCGTTGGTGATCGATGACGTGATCGTCACCGTGGGCGAGACCTCGATGGTCACGTGGGTGGTAGTCGCGCCGGGCTTCACGGACTTGATGGTTCCGGCGATCTGGTTACGGGCCGAGAGCTTCATCACGCTATGTCCTTCTGGGGCAGTGGGCTACTTGTTGGCGCAGGCACGGTGAAGCGCGAGCAAATGTTTGCGGGCCGCCAGCGCCGTGTCCATCCCAATAGCACGGTAACGCTCGATGACAGCCTTTCCGGCCTGGGTCAGTACCGTGCCACCGCCACCGCCTCCCGCGGTTTCGACCACCGGCGTACCCAGGCTGCGATCGAGTTCCTCGACCAGTTCCCAGGTACGCCGGTAGGACAGGCCCAATGCCCTGCCTGCCGCGGAAATTGAGCCTGAACGCGCGATTTCTGCCAGCACGGCAACCTTGTCCGGGTCGATATAGTCTGGCAGATATATCGTAGCAAGCGAGGAGGATTGCATGCCCGATCGGTTGCTCCTGACTGTTCTGCTGCTCTGGTCGTGTCTCGCACTGCTGAGCAGGTCACCGATGCCACCGGTCATGCGGTGCACGTGCCGGACCAGCTCGCGCATGCGCTTCCGGCTGGTCCGCCGGCCGCAGTATTGCTTGCGGCCATCGCATCCGATTTGATGCTGGGCTGGCCATTGCCGCTGTCGGACGACCTGGATGCGGCGGGGATTCGTAACATCCCGCTGCGGCTGGAAAACACCGGGACGGCTCGCCGACGCCGCGGCCGGCGCGGCGTCCGCGGGCAACGGATCGCGTGCATTATGTCGGCGAACCGATCGCCATGGCGGTGGCAGACACCGCCCAGCAGACGAAGAACGCGGCCGAAGCGATTTTCGCCGATATCGATCCACTACCCGCCGTCACCACGGCAAGTGCCGCGGCTGCGCCTGACGCACCGCTGCTGCATGCCGAAGCGCCGGGCAATCTCTGCCTGGATTTTCATTGCGGGGATCGCGAGAAGGTCGCTGCGGCCTTCGCCCGGGCCAGGCATGTCGCGACGCTGCCGATTCGTAACAACCGCATCGTCGTCTGCCCGATGGAGCCGCGTTCGGCGATCGGCGAATACGGTGCGGCAGAGGATCGTCTTATCCTGTGGAGGGCCAGGCGCATGGCGGTATTGCTCAGGGCATCGGCCAGGCGCTGTTGGAAATGGTCGCCTACGATGAGGATGCTTAGTTGCGGACCGGCTCCTTCATGGAGTACGGGCTGCGGCGAGCGAGCAACTTGCCCGGGCTGGGCTTCGAAAGCCATCCGGTGCCGGCGCGTACCAATCCGCTCGGCACCAAGGGCTGCGGCGAGGCCGGATGTGCCGGCTCACTGCCCGCGGTCATGAACGCGGTGATCGACGCGCTGGCCGAATCTGGCATGGCGCATATCGACATGCCGGCCACGCCCCATCGGATCTGGCAGGCAATTCAGGCGGCTCACAACGCGGCCCGATCCGCCGGCCGACAGGGGGGATGACACCGCGCGCCGCTATCGCTATATCTGACAGGGAATGACGTATTACCCTGGGAGAGTCCGATGAACGTCGCGTCGCGCCCTGTCCCCACCGCAAGATAGTGCCATCGGGAGGCAGCGACTTTGGCAGATCGCACCAGGATCGATGCGGCCGAGCTGGTCGGGGTGCGGCTGTCTTCCGACGGCACCCGACTGCTTCTGATATTGCGCGACCAGGCTGGCCAGACTGTGTCGTTGTCCCTGCCGGCGAATTGCCTGAACACGGTACTGACGGCGCTGCCGCGGCAGGTTGAGACTGGTACCGTGCATCAGTTGGACACATGGAACATGGTCACGGCGGAGAACGACCGGGACCTGGTGCTGACCCTGCGCACGCCCGAGGGGTTGGCCATCTCCTTCATGACAAAGCCATGGCAGGTCCAGGGCATGGCCACGCTCGCAACCTACAGCCATCCGCATCAGGTTACCAAGAAATCGATCCATTGAGCCGCACTCGCTAGTTCGCTCGCCGGTCACTCTCCGCTTTGTTCTGGTGACAAACTTTCTTGCGCGCTGACAGCAGATCGCCGGCCAGATCTTGAGCATTACCCCGGCGACGCAGTTGGACTGCCTTGCCATCTGGACCCTTTTCCAGCGATCCGCTATATCCTTGGGACCATAGAAGACAATAAGGCGTCGAGCAGAGAAGGCAGTCCATGGCGGTAATGGAACAGACGCGCCCGGCCACTCCGGACAAACAGCGGCGCGCGCATATGTTGATCGATGGCGCCTGGGTCGGCAGCGCGTCGGGCGCGATGCCGAGCGTCGAGAACCCCGCGAAGCGCCGGCCGATTGAGCGAAGGATATTTTGCGCTTCCGCATGCTCGACAGCTTTACGCAACGGAAAAATGTCACGGTGAATTTGAATGTACCGCGTAGGAGCTGAAGCAATGGCACCGATCAGGCTCGCGCGCCGGTCCGTGCTCGGGACCGCCATCGCGTTTACCGCAACGGCTGTAACGCGGCGAGCCTTCGCCGCGCATGGCACAGTGACGGTGTATGCGGCGATGACATTGAAGGACGCATTGGCCGAGATTGCCGGCGCATGCGAACGCGCCGGCGGTCCCCCCGCGCGGCTGGTCCTCGGACCCAGCGCAACGCTGGCAAAGCAGATCGAGGAAGGCGCCGAGGCCGACGTTTTCTTCCCTGCCGACGCAGATTGGATGGACTATGCCGTGTCCAAGGGTGTCATCCGGGCGGGCTCCCGACACGATCTTCTGACCAGCCGACTCGTACTGGTCGGACCAAAGGACCGTGGGCCGGGGGTGATCGACCTTCGTCACCGGGCATCGATCCTGCCGGTCCTTGGCCGCCACGGTCGAATCGCAATGTGCGACCCGCAGGCTATGCCGGCCGGGCGTTACGGCAAGGCCTCTCTTGAGGCGATCGGCCAATGGCCGGCACTCGCGAACCGCGTCGCCGTGGCCGACACGGTGCGTGCCGCACTTCTCATGGTGGAGAGGGGAGAGACGCCGGTGGGTATCGTTTTCGATACCGACGCTGCTTCGGATCCAGCGGTCCGGGTGATCGGCGTCTTCCCGGACTCCACCCATCCGCCGATCGTCTATCCGGTCGCGTTGACGACGCATGCCAGCGCACAAGCTGAGGTATTCCTTGACTACCTCCTGGGCCCGCAGGCGGCGGCGGTGTTCAGCCGCCTGGGATACGGGGTGGTCGGGCGACCCTCATAGGGGACGCATACGCCCAGGCCGGCATGGCATTGGCCGCATCCGCTCCGGGTTGCCGCGTAGCGTCGGCCACGCTATAGCTGACCGACCATATCGAATATGTGGCTACGCTGTGGTTGGCTGAAAATCAAGGGAGGACTCGATGCAGAGACGCACTATCTTACTGGCCGGCGCCGCGCTGCCGTTCATGCGCGGCCTGGCATCTGCCCAGGGTTCTGGTGCAGGCACCGTCAACGTCCTGTACGCCGGATCGCTGGTGAACCTGATGGAGCACAGTGTCGGGCCGGCGTTCGACAAAGCCGACGGCGGCCACTTCCAGGGCTTTGCCGGCGGCTCGGGCCTGCTCGCCAACCAGATCAAAGGAAAGCTCCGCCGGGGAGACGTCTTCATCAGCGCCGTTCCAAATGTGAACAATCATCTCTCGGGCACCACCAACGGCAATTGGGTAAGCTGGTATGTGACGTTCGCCCAGTCGCCTCTCGTCATCGGCTACAACCCATCGAGCAGTTTTGCCGCTGACCTGAAGCGGAAGCCGTGGTACAAGGTGCTACAAGAGCCCGGCATCCGGATTGGCCGAACCGACCCGAAGCTTGACCCGAAAGGCAAGCTCACCGTCGCGATGCTCGAAAAGGCCGCGCAAGTTTACAAAGTGCCCGACCTGTCGCAGAAAATCCTCGGTGCGGCGGGAAACCCAGCCCAGGTCTTCCCTGAGGAAAATCTTGTGGGCCGCCTGCAATCCGGACAGCTCGATGTCGGATTCTTCTACTCGACCGAAACCGCCGACCTGAAAATTCCGGCCATCACCCTGTCGCCGGAAACCACGCTCAGCGCGCACTATACGGCGACGGTCCTGCGCGACGCACCAAATCCGCATGGCGCCGACCGCTTCCTGGTCTTTCTACTTGGACCGAAGGGGCGCCAACTCATGCAGCAGCACGGGCTCGATGTTGTTGCGCCGTCGATAGCAGGCGATACCGCAAAGGTCCCGTCCTCCATTCGTTCGGCACTCAACGCTTCAAGGTGACGCGGCCCACACCGGCACCGCTTCCGTGGCTCGCCGGGTTGCTCGCGGTCTATCTGGTTGCGCCTTTCGTTGCGGGCATGGTGCAGTTCGGCCGGGCCGACTGGCACTCGGCCGACTGGATCGGGCTTGGCCAGGCCAGCATCGTCTCGCTGGCCAGCGCGACCGTGGCGACCGCGATCGTGTCGCTGGGCGGGATTCCGCTGGGCTATGTGCTGGCACGGGTTCCGGGCCGCCGCATGGCGTTGCTCGGCTTCGCCGTGCAACTGCCGCTCGCCCTGCCGCCGCTGGCAAGCGGGATTCTGCTGTTGTTTTTGCTGGGTTATGCCAGCCCGCTCGGGCGCCTGACCGGAGGTGCGCTGACCGACTCGTTCACCGGCATCGTACTGGCCGAAGGGTTCGTGGCAGCACCGTTCCTGATCATCGCTGCGCGTTCCGCGTTCGCCGGTGTGGACCCCGTGCTGGAAGACGTCGCGGCGACACTTGGCCATCGTCCAGCAGGCGTTTTCCTGCGGATCAGCCTGCCACTTGCCTGGCGAGCAATCCTGGCCGGCATGCTGTTGTGCTGGCTGCGTGCCTTCGGTGAGTTTGGCGCAACCGTGATGGTCGCGTATCACCCCTATTCGCTGCCGGTGTACACCTACGTCGCCTTCGGCAGTCTGGGCTTGCCTGCGATGCTCCCGGTGCTGTTGCCGACTCTGGCGGCTGCACTTGCGGTCATGGCGATTGCCGCCTGGGTCGGTACAGCCCGCGCAAGATCGTCATCGTTCGGCAACGTGATCGGGGTCCTCCCGCGTTCGAACGCTGCAGCACCAATTGTCGCGCGGCGACCGATCGAGGCCCTTCGGCCAATCGACTTCGCGTTCCACCGTGTGCTTGACGGGTTTGACCTGGAGGTTGCCTGGCGCACCGATGCGCGGCGCCTTGCCATTCTGGGCGCGTCGGGCTCCGGCAAGTCGTTGACGCTGCGCTTGCTCGCGGGGATCGATCGCGTGCCCGGTGGCAACCTCACCCTCGCAGGGCGGGCTCTCTCGTACTGTTCGCCGGCGGGGCGCGGGATCGCCTATGTGCCGCAGAATTACGGGTTGTTTCCGCACTTCACGGTGGCCCGACAGGTGGGGTTTCCGGTGGGTTCCGATCGTGAGTTGTTGCGTCACTGGATAGACCGGCTTGGCCTGCATGGTCTCGAGCACAGGTTGCCGAACGCTCTGTCGCTCGGTCAGCAGCAGCGGGTCGCCCTGGCGCGAGCCCTCAGCCGCCCGGCCGCGCTGTTATTACTCGACGAGCCGTTCTCGGCCCTCGACTCTCCGTTACGCACCCGGTTACGACGCGAATTGCGCGTCCTGCAAGCGGATATCGACGCGACAACCATCCTGGTGACGCATGACCCGGAGGAAGCCTTCCTTCTCGCCGATGAGCTGTTGATCCTGGACGCCGGCCACGTGCTGCAGGCGGGACCGGTCGAGAGTGTCTTTGCGCGTCCCGCGAGCGAGGCGGTGGCTCAGCTCCTTGGCGCGGAAAACATCGCGCATGGCCGGGTTGTTGCCAATGACCGCATCGATATCGGCGATGGAGTACTGCTCCGTGTTGCGGGACCACCACTGCCCTCCGAAGCGCTTGTCGGCTGGTCGGTGCGTCCGGAAAGCATTCGAATCATCCCCAGCGGACACTACCCCGGGACGCTCCTGGATGCCGATCCGGCGGTAGCGGGCCGGCGCGACATCCGTCTTCGTCTCGGCAACAGCCTGCTGCTGGTAACGCTCGACGCCGGCGACCCGGCCAAGCCCGGACCGTGCCGCATTGATATCCCTCCCGCTTCCGTACAGGTCTGGACACTGCCAAATGCTGAAGTCCCTGGTTGACGCGCTCATCACCCAATCCATGCGGGAGCTGAACATGGATCTCGATTTTATCATCGACGGCGCACCGGTTGCGGCGGCTGACGGTGGCACGTTCGAGCGGTATGATCCCGTAACAGGGGCAATTGCGACGAAGGCAGCGGCGGCGAGTCTCGCCGACGTCGACAAGGTGGTTGCCTCGGCGACAAGGGCTTTCACGTCATGGTCGGAGACCGGACCCAACGCGCGTCGTGCCCTTCACGACTCCCCTCATTTTCTTCCCACCCAGATCTTGCGCCGATTCGCGCCGGTTCTCTACCAGATCAGGGGATTTCATGGATGGGTGCGGGTCATGGGGATGGAAGCGGCGGAACTGCGCGATTGCGGACGGCTGAAGGGCATCCGCGCGTTCATTGACGGCCTGTACGCCCACGACCTCCACGCCAAGCGCGTGGCCTCCCTCGCCGCGGCCACGCTGGGTGTGATGACCGGCGCGTCGCTCGCCGTCGCGATGATCGGCCAGGCC
>DATLQW010000199.1:0-16509 GCA_035535035.1 Acetobacteraceae bacterium | reverse complement strand
GCCGCCCGCGATCCGGGCGCACCATGTCTGCTATGCCTGAACGACCGGGGCCAGAGCATGGCTGGCCCCGCCGCACTGATTCGTGCCGACCGCAAATCCCCGTTGGCAGAGCCTGACACGGCAGTCCGATCGACTGCTCCGCTGGTCCCCGCATTACGAGTGACTCAGGGCAATAGTACATCGATTCCATGAAGGCGCTCATATCGATGAGCTCTCACCGGGAGTCGCACCGCCGGCTTCGGGCAGAACCCCATAGGAGTCGCTCCATGGAAACGCTATACTAGGTCCGCAAAGGGTCGATTCCAGCGGTTCCCGCGCGGGCGCCTCGGCTGCCATCGTTTGGGGTCGAGATCGGCGGTAACCGCTGCCAATCCGCTACCGCCGCTTTGGGTCGAGACCCGGCATTCAAACTGACTCACCCTCTCCTGAAAATGTTCCTTGACATCGCGCCTCGTTTGTGTTCCTGTTCTGTTCATGTCCGGTCCGCCATCCGCCGCCGCTGCCCAAACCAGCCTCCCCGATCCCCACCAGGATCGGGCGGTCGCCGGTGGGGACGCACCCAGCCGCACCGGGCGCCTCCTCAACCTCGTCCGCAAGCTCATCGACTACGGCAAAGAACTTGCCGGCACGCTGCAACAGCGCGCCTCCGCCACGAACCGCACCGAGGTCACCTGGCACTTCGGCACCATCGACATCGCGGCGATCCTCGCGTGCATCACCCGCGGCCTGCATCGCGCCGTCGCGCTCGAAGCCAGACTCAGCAGCCGCGCCGCCTGTCGGGAGGACGGACCCGCGCCCACCAGCGTCCTGGCGCAGCGCAAGCCGCGCACCGTGCAACTTGCGACCCGGCGCGCCAACGATGCCGATCCCCGCCTCGCCTGCCTGTCCACGCCTGACGCAATCGCCGCCAAGGTGCGCCGCCGCCCGGTCGGCGCCGTTATCGCCGATATCTGCCGCGATCTCGGCATCCTCCTGTCTCACCCGCTGTGGCGGGAACTGTCCGACGCCATCATCGAATACGGCGGCAGCCTCGCGTGCCTGCTCAAGGACACCGGCAAGCGGGTTTTCAGTTTCATGGTCGATCCGCCCGCCGTCGCGCCCCCCGCATGGCCGGCACCATGCCCGCAATTGGCTCCGGCTTCCGGCGCCGGTCCGCCCTGAACCTGTGGCTCGGACCATCGAGGCGTGATGCACGGGGCCAGCCCACGGCCGGTCCCGCCATCATAATTCGGCTGCCGGCGCGCGGCCGAATCCTCACTTCTCACGTTTCGGCACCCCCCCGGATTCAAGCGACCGGAGCACGAATTGCCCCAGCCATCGGTGAGGCAGGCCGCTGCGATAATCCTCGGCTACAGGCCGGCCATGCGCACGCCGTTCGCAGATGTTCCAGCATCATCGGCAGATGCTGCTCGGCGAAGCTCTGCACCTGCGGATCCGACCGGCTGTTTATATAGGCACGGTCGAAGCCAGGCCCGTTCAGGGATTGGAGTTGGCGGTACACCTCCTGGTGGCTTCCACCCATGTCGGACGGCGTCGGTATCCCATTGCTTTGTGCCAGCGCGGCGAGCTGCTGATTGACCGTGGTGAGATCGGCAATAATCTGCTCCACGAGACGGCGCACCGCCGGATCGGTTGCCTTCGTCGCTGCGAGCTGGGCGAACGCGACCTCCGCAAGTCCCGACGTGGCAGCCGCATTTATGAAGGTCACATCCGCCTTCGACAGGGCCGGCGCTTTTCCCGCGGATTGCGCCATCACGCCCGCCCGCTCGGCCGGCTGGCACGCGGTCAGTAAGAACAGGGCCGCGCCCAGTATCAGCGCAACGTGGAAACCTTGGTCATCACCCCGGCTCCATGGCGAGGCGGTCGAAACTGTCGTTTTGGTTGCGGCAGCGACAGAGTGGTGCAAGGAACTTCCGCGTGCAATCGCGCCGGAGCCGGGGCAACCTTCTCAGTCGGGCGGAACAAAGCGGTCTGGCCAAGGCCACTGTGGCGAGTCGGCCCGCGGACGCTTGGTGACGGGGCAGCGGGGGAAAAAACGATGCGTGTTCTGATCGTGGGCGGCGGGATCGGCGGGCTGGCGGCAGCGCTGTCGCTGCACGCCGTCGGCATCGACTGCACCGTGTTCGAACAAGTGCGGGAACTGCGCGAGCTCGGCGTCGGCATCAACACCCTGCCGCATGCGATCAAGGAACTGGCGGCACTCGGCCTGCTGCCGGCACTGGACCGCGCCGGCATCCGCACGCGCGAGCTGATCTATGCCAACCGCTTCGGCCAGGTGGTGTGGCGCGAGCTGCGCGGCACCGACGCCGGCTTCGACACGCCGCAATTCTCCATCCATCGCGGCAAGCTGCACACCGTGCTGCTGGACGCGGTGCGCGAACGGCTCGGCGCCGACAAGCTGCGAAGCGGCTGCCGGCTGGTGTCGTTCGCCGAACGCGGCGACCGGGTGGCGGCGCGGTTCGAACAGCGCGACAACGGAGAAAAAATCACCGCCGACGGCGACGTGCTGGTCGGCGCGGACGGCATCCATTCCACCGTCCGCGCGGCGTTCTGGCCCGACGAGGGCGCGCCGGTGTGGAACGGCACCATGCTGTGGCGCGGCGCGGCCGACTGGCCGGTGCATGCCGACGGCCGTACCATGGTGATCGCCGGCGGCATGGGGGGGAAATTCGTGTTTTATCCGATCCACTTTGATCCAGCCGCGCCGCAGCGGCGACTGACCAACTGGGCGGTGATGGCCCGCATCGCCGACGCCGCCAGTGCGCCGCCGCCCCGCCGCGAGGACTGGAACCGCGCCGGCGAATGGGACGAGGTCGAGCCGTTCCTGCGCGACCGCTTCTGCCTGGACTTTGTCGATCCGCTGGCGCTGATCCACGCCTCCGGCACGTTCTACGAATATCCGCTGTGTGACCGCGAGCCGCTGCCGCGCTGGTCGTTCGGCCGCGCCACGTTGCTCGGCGACGCGGCGCATCCGATGTATCCGGTGGGCTCAAACGGCGCGAGTCAGGCAGTGCTGGATGCAGGCTCGTTGGCGCGGCATTTGACCTCCGGAGCGCCGGTGCCGCAGGCGCTGGCCGCCTACGACGCCGAGCGCCGGCCGATGACCGCCGAGATCGTGCTGAACAACCGCAAAGGCGGCCCCGAACGGGTGATCGACGTGCTGGAGGAACGCGCACCGGACGGTTTCTCCGATGTTGACGCAGTGGCGTCGCACGCCGAGCGCGAGGCGATCATACGCGGCTACGCCTCGATCGCCGGCTTTGCCCGCGAACAGGTGAACCGGGCGCGGTGAGCCATCACCCGGGGGGCGGGGGGAGAAAGTTCACCTCGTGCAGACCGGCGAGACGCACCACCTCGCCCGGATCGGGCACGTTGTCGATCGCCTGGAACAGGTCCCACAGCCGCCGCGTCGGCGACACCCAAAACACGCAGGTGATGTTCGCCTGGCTGTGGTTGAACAGCCCGTGCGGGATGCCGCGCGGCAGCCGGATCAGGTCGCCGGCCGAGGCGGTCGCAGCCTGCCCATCCAGCACCAGGTCGAACCGGCCCTCCAGCATGTAGATGAACTCGTCCTGCGTGGGATGCACATGCGGCGGCACGAACGTCCCCGGCGGCAGCAGCGCGTGCCACGAAAAACTGCTCTCGGTCAGGTGCAGCGGCGTGTAGGTCTGGCCGAGGATGTGCCAAACCTTGCCGTCCACGCTGCTGCCTTGCTGCGTGACGCCGGCGGTCATCGGGGTGGGCATGGCCAAACTCCTTGCGCTTGCGATGGGGTATGCAGCCGATCCTATGGGTTGGGCAGGGGTGTTGCCCATAAGCACTACAATAGCGCGCGACTCGGCTCGGACGGATACGAGTCATGGCGGAGATGCTGCCTGCATCCACCGACCCGATTGATCATGTCCCCGTCTTTCTGGTGCGGTTTCCCGCCAACCTGGACCCGGAGGGCCTGGCTCGCCGGACCGAGGCGTTCCAGCGCCCGCGCGGCGCGCGATCCGGCTGATCGACCAGGCAGGCGCGCTGTTCGACATCATCGCGTGACCGAACACCCGGCTGTGCGAGACCGACATCCATAAGATCACAGTCCGGGCGCGATCGGGCAAATCCCGGACGCCGCTGCGGATACACCGGAGAGCGCGGCGCCAGCCGCCGGAGGCGCGCTATAGCTCCGGGCGTCGCCCGCGCAGCCCCGCTGCTTGCTCGAACTGGTGCCCCACCCGCAGCACCGTCGCGTCGCCCCAGGCCGGGCCCATGATCTCCAGTCCCAGCGGCAGGCCGGTCGCGGTGAACCCGCCGCACACCACCAGCGACGGGATGGCCGCCACGTTCGCCACCGTCGTCAGCAACGGCCGGGCGAAGCCGTCATCCGGTCGCTGCTCCGTCAGCAAGGGCGCCGAGCCGGCGGTGGGCGAGGCGATCAGCACATCGAACCGGGCGAAGGTCCGCGCCGTCTCGGCGATCAGGTCCGTGCGCTGGCGCTGGGCCGCGATGTAGTCGGCCGCCCGGATCAGCGCGCCGGCCAGCACCCGCACCCGGAACACCCGGGAATACTCCGACAGCCGGGTCTTCAGCATTGCCTCGTGCAGCGCGTAGGCCTCGGTCGAAATGATGATGCGCCCCACCGCGTTGTAGTCCTGTACGGGCGGCAGCACCGCCTCCTCCACCCGGCAGCCCAGGCCGCGCAGCGTGGCAGCGGCGCGCGCCATCATCTGCAGCACCTCCGGCGAGCCGGGCACGTCGTGTTCGTAGAACCGGCGCAGCAGGCCGACGCGCAGCCCTTTCAGCGGGGCGTCCAGCCCAGCTGCGTAGGACACCGCCGGAACGGCCACCGAGGCCGGGTCCGCCGGGTCGTGTCCCGCCAGAACGTCCAGCAAGATCGCGCAGTCCTGCGCGGTCCAGGCCATCGGGCCGGCGGTATCCAGGCTGGGAGCCAGCGGGATGACCCCGCGCCGCGACACCAGGCCGGGCGTGGGCTTCAAACCGGCGATGCCGCAATAGGCCGCCGGCAGCCGGATCGACCCCCCGGTATCCGACCCCAGAGCCCCCAGCGCCAGCCCGGCGGCAACGGCGGCGCCCGAGCCGGAGCTGGACCCGCCGGTGAAGCGCCGCGTGTCCCAAGGGTTGCGCGCCGGCGGCCAGGGCAGGTCGAACGCCGGGCCGCCGATGGCGAACTCGTGCGTCGCCAGCTTGCCCAGCATCACCGCGCCGGCGGCGTGCAGGCGGCGGACGGTTTCGGCGTCCCGGGTCGGCACGTTGTCGGCCAGGATGCGGGAATGCGCCGTGGTGCGGACCCCGGCGGTCTCGTAAATATCCTTGTAGGCCAAGGGGATACCCAGCAACGGCCCCTTGCGGCCGGCAGCGACGGCGCGCTCGGCGGCGCGGGCGCCGGCCAGCGCCTGACGCTCGGTCACCAGCAGGAAGGCGTTGAGCCGAGGGTCGATCGCGGCGATCCGGGCCAGCAGGGCGCGGGTCAGCTCGACCGGAGACAGCTTCCTGGCGGCGATCAGCCGGCCGGCTTCGGCGATGGAGGGAAACGGCGGGACGCCGCCCTTCATCGCCCGCGTGAGGCGCGGTGGCGCGCCGGTGCCTGGGGTGTCGGCGTGGCCTTGGGCGTGGCGCGGGTTTGCGGCGCGGGTGCCGCATTCGAACTGGTCCGGGGTCGCGGCTTGGTCGCGGCGGTCGGCCTGGCCCGGGTCCGCGGCTTTGCCGCCGCCTTCGCGGCCGGTTTGGCTGCCGGTTTCGCCGCTGGCCTCGCTGCCGGTTTCGCGGCCGGCCCGGGCGCGGCTGCCGGGCTGCCGGGAGGCACCAGCCGGAAGCCAAAGGCCAGGTCATCGACCAGCGGACGGCCCTGCGGGATGGCGGCGATCAGCCCGGCGACCTGCCGCCAGGCGAGCACCAGATCAGCCATCTGCCCTGGATTCAGCACCAATCCCGAACGGGAGATCAGGATCTGCATCTCCGCCGGGCTGATCGTGGGAACAGGGCTAGCCGGCAGTGCGGCCATGCAGGGCGACTCGATCCGTTTGCAACTATTCGAGGCGGACCCTAGTCGGCGGATTGCGCAGCGGCAACCCGCGCCAGCGGATTTTCTGCACCCAGCGGATCGAGCCGCTTGCCGGACCCCGAGTCGAATACGTGCATATGCTCAGGCGGCACCGTCACCGGCAATCGCTGGCCCGCCGGAGCGTGACCGGCCAGCTTCACCACCATGGTCTCGTCGGGAGCGCCCGGCAGATGCCCATGCGCCAGCGTCTCGGACCCGAGGGGCTCGACCAGCACCACCTCCAGCACCAGGCCGCCGGGGCCGGGCACCAGGTGTTCCGGCCGGATGCCGATGGTCAGTGCGCGCCCGTCCGGCCCTTCCCGGCTCCCATCGGCAAACGGCAGCAGCGGGCCGGCGGCGAGCAAGGCGGCGCTCCCGTCGCGCGCGAGCGTGGCAGGGAGAAAATTCATCGAGGGCGCGCCGATGAAGCCGGCGACATAGGTGTCAGCCGGGTGCTCGAACACCTCCAGCGGCGTGGCGAGCTGGGCCGGGCGGCCTTGGTGCAGCACCAACAGGCGGTCCCCCAGGGTCATCGCCTCCACCTGGTCGTGCGTCACGTACAGGCTGGTGACCCCCAGCCGGCGCTGCAACCGCCGTATCTCGGCCCGCATCTGCACCCGAAGTTTGGCATCGAGGTTGCTAAGCGGTTCATCGAACAGGAAAAGCTTAGGGTGTCGGACGATGGCCCGGCCCATCGCGACGCGCTGCCGCTGCCCTCCCGAAAGCTGCCTGGGCTTGCGCGCCAGCAGCGCCCCAAGGCCCAGCAGCGCCGCCGCCTCATCCACCAGCCGCCGTATCTCATCCCGGGCCATGCCGCGGATGCGCAGGCCGTAAGCCATATTCTGGAATACAGTCATGTGGGGATACAGGGCGTAGTTCTGGAACACCATCGCCATGTCGCGCTGCGCCGGGTCGCGCGCCGAGATGTCCTGTCCGTCCAGCCGGATCTGGCCCGCGCTCGGCGTCTCAAGCCCGGCGACCAGGCGGAGCAGGGTGGATTTGCCGCAGCCGGAGGCACCGACGATCACCAGCATCTCGCCGTCGGCGAGCGCCAGGTCGATGCCGTGCAGCACCGCGGTGGCGCCGAAACTCTTGCGCAGTCCGATCAGTTCGAGGGTGGCCATCGGGCGGCGACACTGCCACGCCGCCAGGCGGGCAACAATGTCCTGGCGGGCGACACGTCCGCGGCCCTTGATGACCGGAGCGGGGCAAGCGGCGGGTGGACCAACGTCAGATCCGCAATCCGAAACCGGGAGCCCGCAGGTGGTCGCTTCCAAGGGGACCCTGAAATTGGTAGCCAGACCCAATGTCGCATGCTCCTGGCAGCCGGCTGATCGTCGCGCTTGATACCCCCGGCCTGGCCCAGGCCGGGGGTTGGGCGCGCGCGGTGGCGCCGCATTGTGGGTTGTTGAAGCTGGGATTGGAGTTTTTCATCGCAAATGGCCCACCAGGTGTGCGGGCTATCGGTGGCCGACCGATCTTCCTCGATCTGAAGCTTCACGATATCCCCAATACGGTGGCCAGAAGCGTGCGGGCGGCGCTGCCGCTGAGACCGCGGATGCTCACGTTGCACGCGGCTGGAGGCGCCGGGATGATTGAAGCCGCCCGGAATGCAGCCGAGTCCGCCGGCGCGGATCGTCCGATGCTTCTGGCGGTCACCGTGCTAACCAGCCTGGACACGGCTGCTCTTGCGGCAACCGGCATCTACGGCAGTCTCGCCGCGCAGGCGCTGCGATTAGCCAGGTTGGCCATATCGGCCGGTGCGGACGGGCTGGTGTGCAGTCCGCTGGAGGTGACGATGTTGCGGAACGCGCTGGGCGGCCAGGCGAAGCTCGTGGTGCCCGGCATTCGCCCAGCAGGGGTGATAGCGAATGACCAGGCGCGCACCATGACGCCAGAGGAGGCGGTAGCCGCGGGGGCGGACTGGATCGTGGTGGGACGCCCCATTACTGGCGCCCCGGATCCGTCTTTGGCCGCTGCCGCCATAGCTGCCGCGATTGCGTAAGAATCCGGCTGGGACTGGCCTGGTGCGCTATTTGAGGAGGTGTGACGTTCCGTCTTGAGGCGTGATCGGAGGAATAGCCGGACGGGACACCGATGTACTGATGGGTGCTGATTGCGGGCGATCCATTGCAATTTCATACGCCGTCGGGACCACGCCGAGCACTACCGCGCAAATCGCGATAATAAGGGCCCACCGCACGATTATTCTCTCTCGTCGGCTGTCCCTGGCAAGCTCAATCATCACGGACTCGCTGGTTTGGAAATGTGCAAACCAAGTCATTAACTGCGGGAAATCCGATCCTTCGACCACCTCATAGAGAGCGTCCCGATCATCTTGCGACGCGCGAGACTTCCTGATTTGCTCCCTGATTTGCTGGATCGACGCAATGAGGCGCACAAAATCGGGGAATGCGGCAAGAACTGCCGAGTAGCGGAGGTTCTTGACCGCAGAGTCAATGGTGATCGATATCTGCGAGATGGCAGCATCTATGGCGTCATGACGCGTCCTGTGACAATTGAACCACGCGTCTTGCAAAAGCTCGCGGGCCTTCCGCCCGCTGCCTTTTGAGTCAAGGGGGTTGTCCCCCGGTCCTTGGCTTCTGCCCGATTCGATCGTGACCGTGTCGGGCGAAAAGTCGTCATGCCAGATGGTACTTGGCGTTGCCGAAGGATTTTTAACCCAGCATCTTGTTACCGGCGATGCGCCCTCAGGATATCTCCGGGGGGACCCGACATGATCCCCGGCCCCGGAAACGCGGGACGTCGAGCGGAGGCCAGCGCCTCTATTGCGTCCGCGTGCTCCGGTTGCCGTCGCCGCCCCACAGATCGCTTGGCACCAGGTGCTTGTGCCCGACACCCCAGCCGCCAGCCGCCATCGCCAGCAGGTCCAGGTTCGCGTTGTTCAGCATCAGCTCGGCTTCGTGGCCGCAATCGGCGGCACCGTTTGCGCTGCGCCGGCCCGCCCAATGCACCTGGAAGCGCGGATCGCCGTGGCCGGGATACCGCCGCTCCACAACAAGGCTGCCGCCAGAGCGATGGATGGCCGCGAGGTCGAGCACGCACCTGGTCGCGTTGACACGCGTCGCGCGGACCTGACTGTGGATATCGACCGGCAGGAAGCTCCCTGGGTCGAACTGAACGATGTCGCCGACCGCCGGCCCAAGCGCCACGGCCGTGCGCGCGATCTTCACCGCGCCGGCGAGGCCCACCAGCGCGACAACCACGGCCAGCAAGGCCGCTGGCAGCAATCCGTTTGATTTATCATCATGTGCCCGCATGGCACCTTAACTCCGTCTGGTCCCGTCCGGTCGCTTCACGCCTGCGTAGGTTCCCCGGCCGATAAGGACGCGAACAAGAAAAAAGGCGGCGCCGTGACGACGCCGCCAAGTTTGGGGAGGAGTCCAAGATGAGGAGCGCAACGGGCAAGGCCCGTCTGCTTCTCGATCCGTAGATTGCCGCCGACCGCGACCTCTGACATTGATCTGGATCAACAAATTCGATTTTCACCTTGCAACCGCTGCAATGCGGCTCAGCGTTTCGTCGCGGCCGAGTGCCGCCAGCGTGGCGTCGATTCCCGGGCTGGCCGTGCTGCCCGTCAGCGCCGCCCGCAACGGCTGCGCCACCTGGCCGAGCTTGCGCCCGGTTCGCTCCGCGAAGGCGCGCAGGGCGGCGTCCAGCGCTTCCGAGGTGAAGCCGCACTCCGCCAGGGCCGCCGCGAGGTCGCGCAGCATCCGCCGCGCCTCCGGCGTGAGCAGGGCAGCGGCCTTCGGCTCGATCGGCAGGGGGACGGGGCGCGCCAGGAACGCCGCCGAATCCGCCAGCTCCTCCAGCGTCTTCGCCCGCTCCTTGAGTGCCGGGACCAGCCGGCGGATGCGCGCCGCCGCCGCATCGTCCAGCACCAGGCCGGGCCGTCGCGTCAGCCGCTCCAGCGCCTCACGGGTCAGCCGCCCGTCATCCGCCTGGCGGATATGGACGCCGTTGAGATAATTCAGCCTGGCATAGTCCATGCGCGACGGGGCCCGGCCGACGCCGTCCAGGTCGAACAGCCGGATCGCCTCCTCGCGGCCAAGCACTTCGAGGTCGCCATGGCCCCAGCCCAGCCGCAACAGGTAATTGCACAGTGCCTCCGGCAGATAGCCCTGCGCGCGGAACTCCAACGCAAACTGCGCGCCGTGCCGCTTTGACAGTTTCGTGCCATCCGGCCCGTGGATCAGCGGCAGGTGCGCGAATTGCGGCCGGTCCCAGCCCATCGCAGCGTAGATCTGTGCCTGGCGGAACGTGTTCGTCAGGTGGTCGTCGCCGCGGATCACATGGGTGATGCCCATGTCGTGGTCGTCCACCACCACCGAGTGATTGTAGGTCGGCGTGCCGTCGCCGCGCAGGATGACCAGGTCGTCCAGCTCGGCATTGGAAACGCGCACGGTGCCCTGCACAAGGTCGTCGATCTCTGTCTCGCCGTCGCGCGGCGCCTTCAGCCGGATCGCCGGCTTTGTTCCAGGGGGGGCCTCGGCCGGGTCGCGGTCCCGCCAGCGCCCGTCATAGCGCCACTGCCGTCCCTCGGCGCGGGCCTGTTCGCGCTCGGCGGCCATCTCCGCCGGCGAGAGGTAGCAGCGGTAGGCGCGGCCCAGTGCCAGGAGCTCGCCGGCCACCTCGGCGTGCCGGCCGATCCGGGTGGACTGGAAAACGGTCTGCCCGTCGCGTTCCAGGTCCAGCCAGTCCAGGCTCTCGATGATGCCCTGGGTCGCCGCCTCGGTGCTGCGCTCGCGGTCGGTGTCCTCGATGCGGAGGAAAAACTCGCCGCCGTGGTGGCGGCTGAACAGGTAGTTGAACAGCGCCGTGCGCACCCCGCCGATGTGCAGCGGTCCGGTGGGGCTGGGGGCGAAGCGCGTGCGGACGATGGGCGGGCCGTTTGCCATGCGGCGGCATGTAGCACGCGCATTCACCGGCTGTAGATGCACCCATCGCTACCCTGCCTCGCATGAACGCGGTGCGGCGAGCGGCGGGGGGGTGGGTGGTCCGGTCACTTCGCCCGCTCCCCTTGAGGGCCCGGGCCGCGCAGCGGACCAGGATCGGGGAGAGCGGTGGAGTGCCACTGGTCAACCCATGCCGGATCGCCCGTCCTGCCCGCCTCCCACAAGGGGAGAGAGAGCAGTGAAGCGCCTGGCAGCCATCGCCGCGGCGGAGCGCGATCGCGCGGTGCTGTGGTTGCCGGTGTTCATGGCGGCCGGAGTGCTCGTCTATTACGACCTGCGCTTCGAACCGCCTGTCTGGGCCGGCGCCGCCGTGGCCGTGCCGGCCCTGCTGGTGGGGATCGTGCAGCGCCGCGCCGGCTGGCGGCGAGCGGCGGCCGCGGCGCTGGCGGCGGCGGCCATCGGTTTCGCCGCCGCGCAGTTCGCCACGGCGCGCGCGCCGCCCCTGGGAACCGCGCTACCCACCCACGCCACGCAAGTGACCGGCACGGTGCGGGCCGTGGAGACACTGCCGATCGGCCGGCGGGTGACGCTGGAAGCGGTGCGGCTGAATGGCAGCCAGGCGCCGTTGCAGCGATTCCTGCGCATCCGCCTGCGGCGCGACGACGACACGGTGCTGAGGGCCGGCGACACGCTGCGGGTGCGTGCGCTGGTCCGCGCGCCGCCGCCGCCCGCCTATCCGGGCGGTTGGGACCTTCAGCGCGATGACTTCTATGCCGGCCTGGGAGGTTACGGCTTCGCACTGGGGCCGGTTGAGCGCCTGTCGCAAGGCGCGCCAGCCGCGCCGCTGCGCCTGGTCCAGCGGCTGCGCGAAATCATCGCCGACCGTGTCTCGGCGGTAATTCCGGGGTCGGCCGGGGCGTTCGCCGTCACCCTGCTGACCGGCTTCCAGAACTCCATGCCGATCGCCGATCACGACGCCTTCCGCGCCGCCGGCCTCGCGCATTTGCTCGCCGTGGCGGGGTTGCATATCGGCATCGTCATGGGGTTTGCCATGGTGCTCGCGCGCACCATGCTCGCCGCCTCGGAGCATGCCAGTCTGTTCTGGCCGGCCAAGCAGCTTGCGGCGGTGGCGGCGCTCGCCGCGGGGCTGGGCTACGCGCTGCTGACCGGACTGCACCTGCCGATCCAGCGCAGCTTTCTCATGGCGACGCTGTTCACGCTGGCGGTGCTGGCGGGGCGGCGGGCAATTTCCCTGCGCGGTTTGGCGCTGGCGGCGACGGCGCTGATGCTGATCGAGCCGCAAGAGGTGCCCGGCGTCTCCTTCCAGATGAGTTTTTCCGCGGTTCTGGCGCTGATCTCCGGCTATGCCGCGCTGCGGCCCTGGCTGAACCGGCTGCGGGGCAAAGGCCTGGGGCGGCGCTTTGGCGGCTATCTGATCGCCCTGGCACTGACCAGCGCGCTGGCCGGCACCGCCTCGGCGCCGTACGGGGCCTATCATTTCGGCCGCGTGCAGATCTATTTCGTGCTCGCCAACATGGCGGCGGTGCCGCTGACCGCGCTGTGGGTCCTACCGATGGGGCTGCTGGCGCTGCCGCTGATGCCGTTCGGGCTGGAATTCTTGCTGCTGAAGCCGATGGGTTGGGGCGCCGCTTCGGTGGTGTGGGTGGCGCGCACCGCCGCATCCTGGCCGGACGCGACGCTGGCCGTGCCGCACATTCCGGCCTGGGGGCTGGCGGTGCTTTCCCTCGGCATCGCCTGGCTCGGGCTGTGGCAGACGCGGTTGCGGTTGGCCGGGGTGGTGGCGATCGCCCTGGGCCTGGCATCGCCGGCGCTGGTCCGGCCGCCGGACCTGCTGGTTTCGGCCGATGCGCGGCTGATCGCCATGCGCACCGCATCGGGCATCTGGCTGCAGTCGGTATCCGGTGGATCGAAATTCACCCGCGACGAGTGGCTGCAATACTGGGCCGCGGGTGTGCCGCACCGGATTCCAGCCATGGGCACCGCGGCGGATGGCGCGATCGTCTGCTCGAGCGGGCAATGCCTGTTGCGTCCACACCCGGACGCACCGGCGGCGCTGCTGGTGCGCGGAGCGAAACATCCCGACGACTGCGCGGCGGCCTCGGTGATCGTCTCCGCCGAGCCGGCGCGCTGGCTGTGCCCGTGGCCATGGCCGAAGCTGGTGGACCGCTTCACCGTCTGGCGCTACGGCGCCGCGGCGATCTGGCTCGATCCAGGCGGCGCCCGCGTGCTGACCGACCGGGCCGAGCGCGGCACGCGGCCATGGGTGCCGCCGCCGCCGACCCCGCGCAAGCGCGTGCGTCCCGGCCTGGTTCCGGCACTCGCCGACCGCCCCTGAAGCACGGTGCGGGTGCATTGCGTTGCCGCCCCGCCACTACGACCGACCGGGGGAGCCGGAACCATGTTCGTCCGCCACAAGGAGACGATGATGCCGGCCGAGGCGAAGCACCCCGACCCACGGAACCGCCGTCATCTGCTGGAGCAATTCGGCGGCGCGACCGGCGAATCGACCGCGGCGCTGACCGGTCGGGTGCAGTCGTTCCATGTCGCCGGCCCCGGCATCCGCCGCCAGTTCCGGGGCGTGTCGGACGCGGCCTGGTTCGCCATAAGCGAAATGGATCGTCTATCGATCGAATTTGCCGCGCGGTTGAAGTGGTAACCCGGTTGCAGGAATTGCCAGATCGGCGGTTCAATTCTCGATAATTGAGACTCACGCTGCTTGCGGCACCTGTCCCTGCTCCGGCATGATGGGGGCATGATGCGAACGGGTGGTCAGACCATGCGGGTTCCTGGTGTTTGGTTGCCTGTCCTGGTGGCTTGTGCGGTCATGGCCCTCGCCGGCGATCCGGCCGGTGCCCGGGCGCAGACCAGCCCTGCTCCGCCTGGCGCGGTCGGCGTCGATACCGGTCTGAAAACTAACTCCGACCCGGTGGTGGCAGAGGTCGATGGCCAGTCGATCCACCTGTCGGAGGTGGGCGACGCCATCCGCGCCATGCCGGGGGGCGGCAAGGGAAATTCGCTCGAGACACTCTATCCTGTGGCGTTGCGCCAGGCGGTCGAGCGCGAGGCATTGGTGATCCAGGCGCACGCCGACGGCGTCGCCAACGATGCCACGGTCCGGCGCCACATGCGGGAGGCCGCGGACCAGGTGCTGGAGGACGCCTATCTGCACCATGCAACCGCGAAGCTGGTGACGGAGCAGATGCTGTCGGCTCGGTACGACGCGGAAATCCGGGGCAAGCCGGGGCCCGAGGAAGTGCGCGCAAGGGTGATCCTGGTGCCAACCGAGGCCGAGGCCCGGGACATCATCGCCAGGCTCGCGGCCGGGGCGGACTTCGCCGCGCTGGCACGGCAGTCGAGCATCGACCTGACGGCCAGGATGGGGGGCGACCTCGGGTTCGTGCGCCGGGACGCGCTGGGTCCGGAAGTGGGTGCGGTGCTGTTCGCGCTGCGGCCCGGCGAGGTGACGCCCCACCCCGTGCGCACCGCCGCCGGCTGGTTCGTGCTGCAGGCGCAGGCGCGGCGGTTTGGCCCGACACCGACCTTCGCGGAGGCCCGCGACCGGCTGGAGGCGGAGGGCGAGCGCGACGAGGTGGGCGCGGCGCTGCGGGCGGTGCTGAGCCGGATGATGGTGCGGACATACAATATCCATGGTCCCTGATGGATCGCGGCTTCGGCCGAGGGCACGAGCCGCGATCCATCAGCGTCCGGTGGCCGGAGCGGCAACACATTCTATTTCGCGCAAATTCCCACGACATGGGTTCAGTATCATTAATTAGGTATATTCGTGCAAAAATATGGAATTGCACGTTTATACTTTACCGGTGGTTTCCGACATGCTAACGGGTTTTTAACGATGCCTCGCGACCCGATCGGATCGTGCGGTGTCGGTGTGAACGATCTTTTGGATGGGGAAGCGCAGAGCGATGACTAGGACCTTGGGCCTGTTGATTGCCACCGTTTGCCTGGCGCTGGGGTTGGGCCGCCCAGTGTCCGCGCAAACCCTGCCGGCCGGGGCGATCGCCCTTACCACTGCGGATTACGGCCAGTTTCTGACGGTGGACGGCTTGAACATCACCCTCGCCAACGTCGCGTGCGATAACGGCGGAACCGGCAGAAGCCCGATATCGTGCGGCGACCTCTTTATGGCGCCCACCCTCGGGCCGGACCCCGGCATCATCATCGAGGCGGCGAGCGGCACGGCGCCGGGCAGCCCGCTGGTGCCGATCTTTTCCTATACCTGCTGCACCAGCCCCAGCGGCACGTACGACCTGGGCGTCACGCTCGATGTGGCGCAGGCCGCGGGCAGCCATACGGCCGTTACCAGCATATCGCAGACGCTGTCGGGTTCAGCCACACCGAGCAGCCTGGCCAGCACCTGGCCCGGGGACGTCCACGTGGGCACGGTTGTGGATCTCGGCGCCAGCGTATGCAGTTCAGGGCTGACCAACAACCTGTCCAGCCTTTCCGCTGCCTGTCCGACCTTCGCTGCCCAGACCGATCTGAGCGAGAAAAAAGACATCGGGCTGGGGCTGAGCGGCGTCACCAGCGGCGACACGCTGACCCTCTGGTCCGTCACGCAGAATTTCACGCCGGCACCCGAACCCGCATCGCTGGCGTCACTGCTGACCGGGCTGATCGCGCTTGGCGCGGTGCGCTGGAGCCGCCGCCGGACCTGATCGGCTGCCCTCCCTCCGCTGAGGCTCGTCTCTCGACAAGAGGACCAGGTTAATGTCGTACACTTCCTCCTCCCCCTACACCACGTCCTGGACGTTCCAGAACCTGGTGAACGCCGACCTGTCATTCTCGTCGATCGTGTCAACGGAGGTGGACTACGGCAATTTCACCTCGTTCACCGATAGCGCGCCGGAGCCGTATGCTATCGCCACGCCGTACAACCTCACCAACCCCAATGACGGTCTGCTCGGAATGGAGTGGGGCGGTTTTGCGGCGGGGGTGACCGGACCGAACTCGTCCACCACCTTCACCATCAACTACAATCTGGACGTCACCAACCCGGCTGAGGCGATCACCAGCCTGGAACAGCTCTACGTGGTGGATACAAATGTCGGGCCGGGCACCAGTGCCACGGCCACCGAGCAGGCTTACGACAGCTCCGGCAACCTGATCGCGACGCTGAACTGGTCGGCCGCCACCGGCGCATCGAGTTCGGTCGCCCTGGCGACCGGCTATCAGCATCTGCACATCGTGCTGACCGTCAATGAATCGATCAGCTCGATCGGGACGACATCGGCGATCGACATCAGCACCATCGATCAGAATTTCGGTCAAAGCCTTGAAACGCCGGGCGTGTCGATCGTGAAGTCGGTGACCTCGGTGGGCGGGGTGACGGGCGACCCGGCGGCGACCACGGCGGGCGAGGCGATCGATTACAGCGTGGTGGTGACCAACACCGGCAACGAGACGCTGACCAACGTGGTGGTGACCGACCCGACGCTGGGGACGACCTTGGGCACGCTGGCCAGCCTGGCGGTGGGTGCCAGCGTGACCTACACCACGTCGCAGGCGGTG
>DATLQW010000198.1:0-5368 GCA_035535035.1 Acetobacteraceae bacterium | reverse complement strand
ACCGAGGCCGCCGGCAAGCTGCAGGAGGCGGGGCTGATCCATTACAGCCGCGGCAAGATCACGGTGCTGGACCGCGCGAAGCTGGAGGCGCGGGTGTGCGAGTGCTACGCGGTGGTCAAGCGCGAATCCGATCGCCTGCTGGGGAAGCTCAGCGCGACCTAGGGTCGCCCCCGGGCGCGGCGAGCGCGATCGCCCGCGGCACCCGGATCTCTAGCTTTATGCGCTCGCATACACACTGCCAGTCCCGACCGGCACGGCGCGACCGCGGCAGCACCGCAGGCACATGGCCCCGCGCCGCGTCCCGGCATACGAATCAGGCGGTTAGCATTTCCGTGCCGAGAACAACGGCGACGCGGTCCATGCCGGAGGCGGCATCTATCGGCCGCGGCGGAAGACGCTTGGAATCACTGCGTACATGAACAGATAGGGTCGTATGCCGCGCTCGGACCCGGGCCCGGAATCGGCCAACAGGTTCCTGGCTGCGAGGGATTTGATCAGCGCGTCCACGTCGCCAGCGCGAATCGTCTGGGCGAACGTCGACCGATAGGTGGTAATCAGGCTGATGCCGGCGATCTTGATGTCGTAGACCTTCCACCCGGCGGCGGTCTTCTCCATGTCGTAGTCGATGGTCATGCGTTCGGCTCCGGGCTGCTGCGCGGTGGACCTGACCGTGACCGCGGTTGCCCCAGACGCCATGCGCAGCGGCCTGTATTCGATCTTGTGATCGCGGTAATTCGCCAGCGCCGCGGAATAGGTGCGCACCAGCAGCGTCCTGAACTCGGCGACGAGCGCATTGCGCTGCGCGGGCGAGGCGAGGTGCCAGTTGCGCGCCACGGCGAGCCGCGTCATGTGGCGAAAGTCGAACAGCGGCAGAATCGATGCAATCGATCGGGAGAACTTGTCCGGGTCGTCCGTCTGCAGGTTCCTGTCCTGCGCGTGATCGTCATCGACCATCGAAGTGGCGGCACTCAGCAGCACGTCCGGCGCGACCTGCGCTGCGGGCGCCATCGCGATGACCGGACCCGTCGCGGGGAAAGTCCCTGCGCCGGCCGGATTCGCCCACCCGGCGAGTCCGGCGCATGCCGCGAGAGCCGTAAGCAGCGTCGTACGCATCGAAGACGACCTCGTTCAGTATTGCCGTGCGCCGATAAAGCGGCGGACCTCGCGGGCCGCTCCCAGGCATCGATCTGATTATCGACATCCACGCGCGGCGCGCTGTTCGCTGGCGCACATAGCGGCAACAAATTCGGGGCGCTCCGGTTGGCGGGTGTCTGGAGTGACCCTGCCGAGAGGCCTCGCTAAGCGCGCTGGCGTACTGAACCGGCGGCGCAGCTCGCGTAGCGTCATCGGGGTTCGCAACGCGCCGACGGCAGGTACACCCAGGGTTGTGCGTGCAGGCCGGCTGCGGATGCGTTCTTGGAGTAGCGATGGCCTGATCCGCCGACGCTGATCATTGTCGCCGGGAACTGATCACATCCGGATGACTGCTCGCGACAACGTGAGCAGTTCTCATCAGCCAAATAGAGGAAATCATCATGAAGTATTCGAAGCTGTTAATCGCAGGAGCGGCCGTCCTCGCGCTGGGTGGATGCTTTACGCTTCCCACGGGTCCGGCCGGACCGCAAGGCGCAACCGGTGACACCGGCGCGACCGGATACACCGGCGCAACCGGCAGCACCGGTGCGACCGGATACACCGGCGCAACCGGAAGCACGGGGGCCACGGGCTACACGGGCGCCACCGGTGACACGGGCGCTACCGGTGACACAGGTGCAAGAGGAGGCGCGGGCGCCAATGGCACCGGGCCCGGCCGCACTGTCGTGATCGTGCCGAATCCCTAAGCAGTCGGCGTCGGGGCGCGCCCGGGCTTGTCATTTACGGGTGCGCCAGGGAACCCGTGCGGCGGCGGGCATCCGTCGACTTAGATAGGGCCTTCACCGCCGCGCGGTGACGGCGGGCGGCGCACTCCAGCGCCCGCAACACCGCCCCGCCGCTGCCATTGGTCCAGTTCGATCGCAGCAGCCGAACGGTCTCGCTCTCGAGTGCCAGCCAGTACCGCGCCCTCTTGCCATTGCGAAGTTTTCGCTCTCCCTGCCCGCAGCTCGGTCGCTCGGCGAGGGATACGTCTTTCGGGGACAAGCTGACGTGCAAGGGCCCGGAGCGAGACTGCCGCTGCCGGGCCCGGTACTTCAGGCGCGTGACGTGCTGATTATTGGCTGCTGACGAGCACCTCGACCCGGTTGTCGCGCTGCTGTTGCGGATTGCCGAAGGCGCCGGTCTGGATCTTGTAGGCCGGCACGCCCGCCTGGAGCAGCGCGTCGCGGACGGTGCTGACGCGGGCGTTGCTCAGGTCGGTGTTGTTCGGGTCCATGGAGCCGTCGATGCCGACCTGTTGGCCGGGATTCTGGCTCAGGTAGCTCGCGACATCGGACGCCTTGCCCGAGTCGTTGGACCGGAGGTTCGAACTGTTGGTACCGAACCAGAATGCCCTGAACGGCGTCCAGCTGCCAGCCGGGCCGCCCGGGCCTTGGGCCCCGGTCTGACCGATCGCGCCTTGCGGACCGGCAGCGCCGGTCCGGCCAATCGGGCCGGCCACGCCCGCCAGCTCGGCGTTGCCTTGCGCACCCGTGTCTCCGGTTGCGCCTTGCGCGCCGGTGGCACCGCGTGCGCCGACCGGTCCGGTCGGACCAACCCGGCTCGGGCCTTCCGCGCCGGTGCTTCCGGCCACACCTTGAATGCCCTCGGGGCCAACCGCTCCCGTCGGACCGGCAGGGCCCGCCAAGCTGGAGCCTTGCTCTCCCGTGGCGCCGGTCATGCCTTGCGCGCCTGTCGCGCCTGCAGGACCCTCGGCGCCGGCACGGCCTACTACCCATCTGCCTTCACTGCCTGTCGCGCCAACCGGGCCTTGAGCGCCCGCCGGGCCTTCAGGACCGGTTGCGCCGGCAGGTCCGGCCATTGGCTGACCCGGCGCGCCTGTGGCTCCGGTCGCGCCCTGCGCGCCCGTGTAGCCGGTGGGGCCGCTCGGACCGGCTGGACCGACGTAGCTCAAGCGTTGCGGTGAATCGTTGGCCACGGGTTGCGTGGTGCTGCACCCTGCGGCGAACAGCGCGATCACTGCGAGCGAAAGCGCGCTTTTCATCATTACTGGTTTCATGGCAATTCCTCTGTGTGATTGACGGTACGTGCGCATTACGATTCGCAGTCGAAGTTACGCCGGCCGCGCGGCCGGCTCCGTTCGCTGGCGCGCTTAGGGCGGAAGTTGCTGAAATGCGTCGCTGTCCGCTGGCCGGCACGCAAAGCGAGCGCGGCTGCGCCTCGCGCGCAGGCTGCGGCGTAGGTGAGGGTGCTACGCCCGACCGCGATCGGGTGTCAGTTGTTCAGCAGAAGCTGCACGATGACGCCGGTGGCAATCGCCACCAGTACGTAGTCGGCGCCTGTTTGCACCCAATGGTAGCCACGCGGCGGGGCGCTCAGGTGGTGGCCGCGCCAGTCGTCGACGACGTATTGCCTGTTGCGGTATTCGGCCGGAAGGCGCTCGCCCCTGCGGAAATCATGGTTGGGGCCTGCGCCGCGTCCTTGCGGGCCGCGAGCGTTGCTCGCCCGGCCCTGGTATTGGCGTTGATCCTGCTGAGCTCGCTGGTTGCCGCGCAGATCCTGGTGGCCGCCGCGCTGTACCCGATCGTTGCCGCCGCGATCATTGCCGTTCCCGTAACCCTGGGCGAAGGCAACTCCTGCGGTGCTCACAGACATCGCCAGGATGGCGGAAACAATTGCTTTGCTGTTCATGCTGCCTCCAGTTTGGTTGACAAGCTCCGTATTCGCCGCGCGCACATGGTCGTGCGCCTTGTGCCGGCCTAGTACCGGCCGATACGGAAGATAGGCCTGTGAACCGACGAATTCTGTGCGCTGGCGCACGCGCGGAGCAATGCGCGCGGCTTCAGGTGACGTTGGAGGTGGATGGTCGATAAGACGGGGCGCGGCCAAATCCCGTGATGGCGGGGGCGTGTCGCGCCCCCGCCGGCCGATTCAACGCGGATTCTTCACGGCGTCCTCGAGCACTTCCCTGGCATCGCCGACGCTTTTCTGCAGCTTTCCGGAAATCTGCTTGGTAAGCCCCTTCACCTGCTGCTTCTTGCTTCCCGCAATCTTGCCGGTTTGCTGTTGCACCTTGCCGACGACCTCTCTTGCGGCGCCCTTGACCTGGTCCTTGTTCATGTTCGTTTCTCCTGTGTGGCACGCCTTGCCGGTGCGCTCACTTGTCGTTGCCTTTTGCCGTGTCCTGGACGCTTTCGCCGGCCTTCTCGATTTGCTGCCCGGCCTTGTCCATCGCCTTGTCCACCGCCTTGCCGGCGTGCTCGGCCGGCCCCTCCTTCTGCGGGCAGCCGGCGAGGCCCAGGGCCAGGGCGCTCATCGCCAGTGCGGTCATCACGCTGCGGACGGGTTTCATTGCTTGCGCGTGCCGATGACCTCGATCTCGACCCGGCGGTTGGGCGCCAGGCATTCGATGAGCGCCTTACGGCTCTTCATGTGGTCCGGGCAGCTCTTGACCGGTTGCGTCTCGCCCTTGCCCTCGGTGTGGATGCGGTCGGGCTCGATGCCCTTGGAGACCAGGTAGTCCTTCACGGATGCGGCGCGGCGTTCCGACAGCCTCATGTTGTAGTCCGCGCTGCCGATGCGATCCGTGTGGCCGATCGCGATCACCACCTCGAGTTCGATGTTCCGGATCTCGCCCGCCAGGGCGTCGAGCTGCTCCTCGCCGGCCGGCTTGATCACCGCCCTGTCGAAGTCGAACAGCACATCGGCCGCGAGGGTCACTTTCTCGGCCATGGGGCGCGGCCTGGCCGCCGGCGCCGGCGCCGGCGCGGCAGGTGGCGCCTCGGCGGCCGCGGTCTTGGGCATCAGCTCCGGGTCGCACTCGGCGTTCGCCATCGCGGGCGTCCAGGAGCCGCCACGCCAGCACAGACCGGAAGCGTTCTTCCAGACCTGGATGCCGCTCCCTTCGGTCCAATAGCCTTCGTTCGCATTGCCTTCGGCCCGCACCGCGAACGACGCGGCGGAAAGGGCCACGCCCGCGGCGCAAACCAGCGGCATCCATATATTCCGGTTCATGATATTTCCTTCAATCGTTTCGGGATCGCGGACCGATTCGCCGCGACTACTTCAGATGCATGTCGTTCTTGACGGCCCTGACGCCGCTCACCCCGCGCACTACCCGGATCGCCGTGTTGATGTCGGCCTGCGAGCTGACGAAGCCGCTCAGCTGCACCACGCCCTTGAACGTCTCGACGTTGATCTCGGCGGATTTGAGCGTCGGCTCGTTGAAGATCGCCGCCTTCACCTTGGTCGTGATCACGCTGTCGTCGACGTA
>DATLQW010000197.1:0-19772 GCA_035535035.1 Acetobacteraceae bacterium | reverse complement strand
AGCAGCGTATCGTCATCGTCAGCGGGCATGGCAGATTCTGTCCGGGTGCCTGGGTTGGTGTCAGCACCCAATCTCTAGGCGATTCCAGACACTTGTACCATGCCCGTCAGCGAATCCCTGCTATGCGGTGAATAAGATGGGCTAGCATGTAGCGTTCGTTAGTATATATGCCAGTCGGAGGTGCGGCTCGTGCCGGGGGGTTGCTCCTGTGCGATGGCAGGGTGGTTTCTCTCGGTTGGGTATATCCGGGCGGTGCGGGAGTGTGAGGGCGCCAGCATCGTGTCGTGTCTCGGGCGGCTGGTAGTGGCTCGCGGGGATCGAACTGGCCCGGCTGGGTGGACGCCGCTACGGTAGGGCGTCATGGCCTGCCCAAGCCGGCATCGTCCCGGGCTTGTCGCGGCACGGCCGCATCGAACAACCAGCAACGGAGGAAACCCATGCCGGCAAGCAACAAAACCGCCATCGTCACCGGCGCCGCGAGCGGCATCGGCCGCGCCATGGCGCTCGGCCTGCTGGGGGCGGGCGTCAACGTCGCGGCGGTCGATCGTACCGCCGCCGGCCTGGAATCGCTGGCGGCCGCGGCGGGCGGGAAACCCGGCGCAGTGCAGACCATCCACACCGACCTCGCCCAGTCCGAGGCGTTCGATCGCATCGTGGCCGCCGTACTGGACCGGCACGGGCGGATCGATGTGCTGGTGAACAACGCCGGCATCGGACAGGCCTCGATCCGCGCCGATGCGCGCACCACGCCGATCCGGTTCTGGGAGGTGACGCCGGAGCAGTGGAGCCGGTTCGTCGCGGTGAACGCCACCGCGCCGATCATGATGGCGCGTGCCGTGCTGCCGCACATGCTGGCGGCGAAGGCGGGCCGCGTCATCACGGTGACCACCAGCCTCGGTACGATGGTGCGCGAGGGCTACTTGCTCTACGGCGCCAGCAAGGCTGCCGCGGAGGCGGCGATGGCCGGGCTGTCGGCGGATCTGAAAGGCACCGGCGTCACCTGCAACGTGCTGGTCCCGGGCGGGGTCACCAACACGCCGCTGGTCGGCGAGCACGCGGGTGACCGCACCCGCATGCTGCAACCCGGGATCATGGTGCCGCCACTGCTCTGGCTGGTGTCGGACGCCGCCGCCGCGGTGAACGGCAGGCGGTTCATCGCCGCCGATTGGGACGTGGCGCTGCCGTCCGCGCAGGCGGCGGAGAAGGCGGGCGCGCCGATCGCGTGGCTGGGCATCGCACGCATGCCGATCGAGCCGGGGTGAGCAAAACCTCTCCCGCGCTGGCGCGGGAGAGGTCAAGGCGCGAAGTGCCGGGTGGGCCCGCCAGCGTACGACGAACCAGCCGAGAATCACCGCCGGTGTCGCATCCATGTCCGTGCTGAGGAACGCTGCCGGCTCGTGCTCGCCGGTCGGGTCGCGCACCAACACCCAGCGGATCGGCACCGGCGGGATGCCGGCGTGGTACCAGACCGCGGTGCCGGTCGCGACCAACAGCTTGCGCTGCTGGGCATTGTACCATTGGGAGACGACCACGGTTGTCCAGACGGTCTTCTTGCTGGCCAGCACGGCATGCAGCGTTGGCAGGCGGCGCCCCTTCAGCGGGGCAACCAGGAGGCAGCGCCAACTCGCCGGTCCTCTCACCCCACGGAGTGCCGTCTCCGATACCGCGAAACGAAACGTCCATGCGACGCCCTCGCCTCCTCCCCGCCGCACGTTCAGGAGCTGATACCGATCCGCCGAATAATTGCCTCTCGGCGGTCCGGCGCGCCCTCTGTATCCTGGCCGGCGCTAACCAGGGAGGGCCAACAGATGCTCGGGCTGATGCAGCAGCAGCCGTTGCTGGTGTCCTCATTCATCCGCCATGCGGCGCGCAACCACGCTACCGTCGAGGTGATATCCCGCCTCGCCGACGACACGATCCATCGCACCAATTACGCCGAGGTCGAACAGCGCTCGCGCCGGCTCGCGCGCGCGTTGCAGCGCCTCGGCGTGCGGCACGGCGATCGGGTGGCGACGCTGGCGTGGAACAGCCACCGCCACTTGGAGCTGTACTACGCGGTCTCCGGCATGGGTGCGGTGTGCCACACGGTGAACCCGCGCCTGGCGCTCGACGACATCGCCTACATCGTCAACCACGCCGAGGACGTCGTGCTGTTCGCCGACGCCGGCTTCGCCGCGCTGGTCACCGCGCTGGCGCCGCTGGTGCGCGAAACCGTGCGCAGCGTGGCGCTGCTGGCCGACCCAACCGGCATGCCCGACATCACACTGGCGCCCGGGATGCGCCTCGCCTGCTACGAGACCCTGATGGCGGAGGCCGATGCCGACTACGACTGGCCGGAATTCGACGAGAACACCGCCGCGGCGCTGTGCTACACCTCCGGCACGACGGGGCGGCCGAAGGGCGTGCTGTACAGCCACCGCTCCACCGCGATCCACGCGCTCGGCGCCAACCAGCCGGATGTGTTTGGCATCCGCGCCACCGACCGCGTGCTGCTGTGCACGCCGATGTTCCATGCCTGCGGCTGGAGCATTCCGTATATCGCGCCGATGGCCGGTGCGGCGCAGATCTATCCCGGGCGGCATTTGGACGGCGCCAGCCTGCACTATCTGGCCGAGACCGAACGCGCCACGTTCAGCATGGCAGTGCCGACGGTCTGGCTCGGCGTCTTGCAGCATCTGCGCGACACCGGCGGCAAGCTGACCACGTTGCGCCGGCTGTTCAGCGGCGGCTCGGCGGTGCCCGAGGCGCTGTTCCGGGCCTATGCCGAATACGGCACGCACATCATCCACGCCTGGGGCATGACGGAGATGAGCCCGCTGGGCGTCGCCAACCTGCCGAACGCCGCCACCGCCGGACTGCCGCCGGACGCCGCGGCGAAGCTGCAATTGAAACAAGGTCGCGGCGCATGGGGCGTCGATATGAAGATCGCCGACGCCGAGGGCAACGCGCTGCCCTGGGACGGCGTGGCGTTCGGCGACGTGTACGTGCGCGGCCCGTGGATCTGCCGCGAATACTATCGGCACGGACCGGACGGCGCGGCGGCCCCGGACGGCTGGTTCGCCACCGGCGACGTCGGCACGATCGACCCGCACGGCTACCTGGAACTGGTCGATCGCTCGAAGGACGTGATCAAGTCCGGCGGTGAGTGGATCAGCTCCATCGTGCTGGAGAACATCGCAGTGTCCCACCCCGACGTGGCGGAGGCCGCGACCATCGCCGCGCGCCACCCGAAATGGCTGGAGCGCCCGCTGCTGCTGGTGGTGCCGAAGCCCGGCCGCCGCGTGGAGCCGGACAGCGTGCTGGCGCTGTTCAAGGGCCAGGTCGCGACCTGGTGGATCCCCGATGCGGTGCTCGTGCTGGACGAGCTGCCGCACAGCGCCACCGGCAAGCTGAACAAGGTGGCGCTGCGCGAACGCTACGGCGACCACCTCCTGGCGGGCCAGGTCGCCTGATCACCGATACGTCAACGCCACGCCCCGTTCCGGGTTATCGGAGAACAACGAACCCCACACCAAATTACCCCTGTGACCACCAGCGGGAGGTGCCGCCATGCCATTCGATGGAAGCGAATTCGTCGCCGCACCGGTTCAGGAGATGCCGACCGGGCCTGGCCTATGGGCAACGTTGCGGCAGGGGGCGCGCCGCCTGCGGCCGAGCAGGCGTGGCTTGCCGTCCGAGTGCCCCGGTTCCATGCCGGCCGCCACGCCGGAGGCTCCGGCGGTACATGTACTGCTCCTGGCGCGCTCGCTGATCGTGGACGAACCGCACTGGATCCAGCGCCGCTACGAGACGCTGGATGGCCGGCGCTGCGCCGTCGGCGCGTTGCGCGGCGCGGCACGTCTGCTCTCGCTGCGCGGGTTGAACAACGAAGCGCACAACCTGCTGCTGCAGGTCGCGGTCGGGCGCGGATTTACCGATATCGAGAAAATGAACGACCACTCAACGCACCGGGAGGTGGTGTCGGCCTTCGACGCCGCCATCGCCCGCGCCCGGGCGCGGCCGTAAGCCTCTCCCGCCCGGCGCGTGCGGAGGTGTGCTGCTACACAAGCAGCAGCGCCAAACTTCCTGCGCCAACCACGAAGCAATAATACGCGAACGGATTGAGCGCCCAGGCGTCGTGCTGGCGGAAATAGCGCATCAGGAAGACGGTGCTGGCGAAGGCCGTCACCCCGGCCACCGCCGCGGCCAGCGCCGACAGCGCGAACACCCCCGGCGGCACGCTGGCGTGCAGCAGTTTCGGCACCTCCAGCACCGTCGCGCCGAGGATGATCGGCGTCGCGATCAGGAAGGAGAAATGCGCCGAGCCCTCATGGTCGATGCCGCGCAGCAGCCCGCCGACGATGGTGGCACCCGAGCGCGATATTCCCGGAATCAGCGCCGTGCATTGCCAGCAGCCGATCATCAGCGCGTCCATCGCGTTCAGGGTGGTCAGCGGCCGGCGGCCCAGCCCGCGCAGCTTCTCGCCAAACAGCAGCAAACCCCCGTTCACCGCCAGGAACACGGCGGCCACCATCGGCGAGCCGAACAAGCCGCGGAAGAACTTCTCCGCCACGAAACCCAGGATCACCGCCGGGATCGTGGCGATGACGATCAGCACGAAGACGCGCCGGCTCTCGCCCACCTGGTGTGCCCCACCGAGACCCAGCACACCGGTCGCCAGCGTCCACCAGTCGCGCCAGAAATACAGCAGCAGCGCCGTGGCGGTGCCGAGATGCAGCATGACCAGGAACGGCAGGAACTCGGGCGCGTGCTGGTCGATGTGCCAGTGCAGCAGCGCCGGCAGCACGACGGCATGGCCCAGGCTGCTGACCGGAAACAACTCGGTGGCGCCCTGGAGAACGGCGATGACGACGGCTTGCAGTGCGTCCATGCAGCGAATCCCCGGACCGGTTGTGAGCGCCGCTGGTGGCGCAAACCAGCCTGGTTGGCAACCCGAATGGCGGCGCGCGACGCCAATCCCGATTGACAGCCCCGTGCGGCGCCGCCAGGAGGTGGCTCATCGCTTGGCATTGCCGGGACCGGAACCAAACCCACGCATGATACCCCGACCGCTTTTCCGATGGTTGCTCAGTCGGCCGGGTCCACTCGGGGCGCATGCCGCTGCCTACCGCGAATGGAACTGGGGCGATCCGCATGTCCGGCTGCTGCGGTCCTTGTGCGACCGGCGCCGCGTATCGATCGATGTCGGCGCACATGCGGGTTCCTACACGTGGTTCCTGCGGCGGTACTCCGCCGGTTGCATCGCCTTCGAGCCGAACCCGCAACTGGCGGCCGGTCTGCATCGAAGATTCCCCACCGGGGTCGATATCCGCAACCTGGCGCTCTCCGACCGCCCGGGCAGCGCCGTTCTGCGGATTCCGATCCGGTCATCGGAGCCCGACCCGGGCCGCGCGACGATCGAAGCCAACAATCGCCTCGACGGTGCATCCGGCATTCACGCCGAGATCGAGGCCGAAATGGTTACCCTCGATCAGCCGGTGGATCAACCGGTTGGGTTCATCAAGATCGACGTCGAGGGGCATGAACTGAAGGTCCTGCACGGCGGGGAACGCATTCTCGTGCAAGACCAGCCGAATATGATCCTCGAACTGGAGGACCGCTACAACCCAGGGATTGTCGCCACCGCATTCGCCTGGCTCGGCGAACGCGGTTATTGCGGCTGGTTTCTTCAGGCGAACAAGATGCTCCCGATCAGCGAGTTCGATCTTGAACGGCACCAGAGCGCCGCGACATCCGCGAACTACGTCTGGAATTTCGTGTTTTCAACCGATCCGGCGATCGGCGACCGGCTGCGATTGTGAGCCGGCGTCAGTCGTTCAGCGGATAGGCGGCCATGAGGCGTTTCTGCTGCCGCCAGTGCCGCCACATCGCCCGGAGGCCCGCCGGCTTGTGGCCGCGCGCACGATTGGCCGCCCCGATGCGGAACGCGGCGCCATAGTGGAAGAACTGCGCGCGCCAGGCTTCCAGCAATGGGGTCGCGGGATCCCAGACATGGGTCGCCTCGGAGCCGACCCCGTTGATCTCGATGACACGGAAGCCCTCGCCGCGGGCGAGCGCCTGCGGCGAGCCGAAGCGCACATCGATGCGGCCGAAATAGAACTCCGGCAGCGCCCGGGCCAGCCGCTCGACACGATCGGTCAGTGCCTCGGTGGCCAGCGCGGTGCCGTTGCGGAAGATCGAGCCCTTGCAGTGGTTGCCGACGAACACCAGCCGCACCACCTCGCCCTGGCGCGGCACCGCGTGCTGGCGATGCGCCAGGCGCGGCAGGTAAAGTTGTGCGAGGCGGCCGGCACGCGGATCGGCCAGGATCAGTTGCCGCAGCGTCGAGCGTCCGTCGCCGGTGACAAACGGGGGAAATTTCAGCGTGATCGACGTGATGCGGCCGCGCGATTCGTCGGGATGGCGGATATAGAACAGGCCGGCCTCGCCTTCGTCGGACACGAACTCCTGCAACAGCACGCGAGTGCCGCGCGGGTAGGCCGACAGATAGCGCGACAGGGCGGCGCGGTCGTCCACCAGCCGCACGCCGGTGCCGTTGCAGCCGACATCCGGCTTGACCACCAGGGGATAGACGAGGCCCGCCTGGGCCATCGCCTGTTCCGCCGCGGCCAGGTCAGCGGATGCGTCGTCGCTGCTGTGCGTTGTGATGCTGGTGTAGCGCGCCAGCACGTCGCGTTCGGCGCCGGCGATCTGGTCGAGAATCTCGCGCTTGGATTCGCCGCACAACCCGCCCACGGCGATGGTTGGATTTGCCGCGGTGGGCAGGCTGAGATCGCCGTAACGCAGCCCGAGCGCGATCCACTGCGCGACCACCGGCGCATAGAACAGCCAGCCCGGCCAGAACTCGAAAAACGACACGACGGGCGGGGTGCGCGGCGGCGCGAGCACACGGGCGACGCGCAGGGCCGGTTCCAGCTTCATCGCCGCACACCTTGCAGACGCGCCGCGGCCAGCCGCCCGGCGACGATGACGAACAGCACGAACCCGGCCGCGCCGAGCCACCGCCAGGCGCCGAAATGATCCATCAGGAACTGCCCCACTTGCAGCGACGCGCCGAACAGCAGGCTGGTCCAGCACGTGGTGGCGATGACCGCCGCCAAGGCGAACTGGCGAAAATCGGCGCGCAGAAAGCCGCATGTCGTGTAGGTCGGCAACCGCAGTCCCGGCAGGAAGCGGCTGACCAGCACCACCTTGAAAACGCGGCCCTTCAGCCACGCACTGACTGCTTCCGTGCGATGCGGCGGCAGCAGGCGGGCGATCCAGCGCAGCCGCGCCGACAGCCTCCCCAATCCGTAAAGCCCGAGATCGCCCAGCACGATGCCCACGAACAGCGAACCCAGCGCGAGTCCCACCGAAATTCCGCCCTGCGCCGCCTGCATCGCCGCGAGCACGGTCGCCGCATCCTCCAGCACAAAGGTGGCGAGCACGATGGTCATTGCCTGGAAAAGCGGCGAATGCCCCGCCAGCACAAGCAGCGAGGCGATCCAACTGCCGAGCATGATCGTCTCGCTGACCTCTTCCTGACGCGTCGCCATCTCACATGAGGGCGGCGACGCTATACCGCCTAATCACCAATCCGTGAAGCGAGTCTGCTGAGACCGCACGGCTCGTGCCATAGTGAGCCAATCATGGAGTCCCCGCATCACGATCGCTCGGCCGGTTCGGCGCCTCGTGCCGGGCACCACGACCACGTGCACGATCATGGCGCCGCAGCGCGGCACGGCCGGGCATTCGCGCTCGGCGCGGCGATCAACCTCACGTTCGTGCTGGTCCAGGCCGGCTTCGGGCTGGCCGCCAACTCGATGGCGCTGCTGGCTGACGCCGCGCACAATTTCGCCGACGTGCTGGGATTGCTGTTGGCCTGGGGCGCCGCCTGGCTGGCGCTTCGGCCGCCAACACGGCGACGCACCTACGGCTGGGGCCGCAGTTCGATCCTCGCGGCGCTGGTCAACGCCATGGTGCTGCTGATCGGCGTCGGCGCGATCGGCGTCGAAGCGCTGCGCCGGCTGGCGGCGCCCGAGCCGGTCGCAACGCTGACCGTCATGCTGGTTGCGGCGATCGGCATCGTGGTGAACGGCGGCAGCGCATTGTTGTTCCTGCGCGACCGCGCGCAGGACCTGAACATCCGCACGCAGTTCGTGCATCTCGCGGCCGACGCGCTGGTTTCGGCCGGCGTGGTGGGTGCGGCGGCGGCGATCCGCGTCACCGGATGGCTGTGGCTGGACCCGGTGGCAAGCCTGGCGATCGTCGCGGCGATCGTCGCCGGCACCTGGGGCGTGCTGCGCCATGCGGTGGACCTGGCGATGGACGCGGTTCCGGCGGGTGTGACGCGGGACGCGGTGCAGGACTGGCTCGCGGGGCTGCCGGGCGTCGTCGAAGTGCACGACCTGCACATCTGGGCACTGTCCACGACGGAGACCGCACTCACCGCACATCTGGTCCATGCGGGCGACACGAGCGACCGGCGGCTGCACGACCTGTCCGCCGAACTGGCCCGGCGCTTCGGCATCGGCCACGTGACGCTACAGCTCGAAAGCGACGCGGACGCTGCGCTGTGCCGGCTGCGCCCGAATGATGTGGTGTAGCCGGTTGCCGCGTCCGCGCGGTCCTCGCAACGATCGGTTGGGCGCCGATTGGACAAGCTCGGCTACCGGTGAGTAGTCTTGGCGTGAGGAACGACGAGGGGAAGTCCATGAGCGTGGCCTGGACCGATACGACGCACCAAATTGCCGGCGGCAGGCTGCACCTGTCGCGTGCCGGCGGCGGCCGGCCGCTGCTGATCCTGCACCACGATATCGGCACGCCGGACCGGCTGGCGTTCTATGACTCGCTGGCAGGCAGCTTCGACGTGCTGGTGCCGCATCACCCCGGTTGGGGCAAGTCGGAGCGCCCGCAATGGCTGCGCAGCGTGCGCGACATCGCGGCGTGCCACACTTGGCTGCTGGCCGATCTCGGCCTGAGCGGCGTGTCGCTGGTGGGACTGGGCTTCGGGGGCTGGATCGCCGCCGAGATGGCCAGCCAGGCACCGGCCGCGTATCCGCGGCTGGTGCTGGTTGGCGCGATGGGCATCAAGCCGCCGCAGGGCGACATCGCCGACCAGGCGATTGTTTCGTACCTCGACTATCCGCGCGCGGGGTTCCACGACCAGGCGGCGTTCGCCCGCGTCTATGGCGAGGCCGACACCGACCAGTTGGAGCAATGGGACATCTGCCGCGAGATGGTGTTCCGTACCGCGTGGAAGCCGTACATGTACAGCCAGACCTTGCCACATTTGCTGGGCGGGGTGCGCGCCAAGGCGCTGGTGGTTTGGGGCGACGACGACCGCCACGTGCCGAAGAGCGCCGGCGAGGCTTATGTGAAGGCGCTGCATGACGCCAGGCTGGAAACCGTCGCCGCCTGCGGCCACTATGTCGATATGGAGAAGCCGGACGAACTGGCGAGGCTCGTCACCGGTTTCGTCAACGCCAACTGACTCGAGATGAACCGGGAAATTAGGGGGAGCATGCCATGCACCTGATGTACTTCACCGAACAGCCGATGGCCGCGTATGACGCGAAGGAAGGGCTGAACTACGGCGCCACCGCGCTGACTTTTTCCAACAAGCACTACGATTCGGTGGCCGGCAGCCGGCTGTACAACGAGTATCTCGAAGAGTACATCCTGGCCGAGGAATGCGGTGCCGACGGCATCATGCTGAACGAGCACCACAACGCGCCGTTCTGCATGCAGGCGCGCACCAACATGTTCGGCGCAATCCTGGCCGCGGCGACCAAACGGGTAAAAATCGTCTTCCTCGGCAATCCACTGCCGCTGTCGGACAATCCGGTGCAGCTCTCGGAAGAGCTGGCGATGATCGACATGATCTCGAAGGGCCGGCTGGTGTCCGGCTTCGTGCGTGGCGGCGGGCAGGAGCAATTGGCCAACGGCGTGAACCCGGCGTACAACCGGGAGCGGTTCATCGAGGCGCATGACCTGATCCAGAAGATCTGGACCGAGCCGGGGCCGTTCCGCTGGGAAGGCACGCATTATCAGCACCGCGTGGTGAATCCCTGGGCGCTGCCGATGCAGAAGCCGTATCCGCGGGTGTGGATTCCGGGCGTGCTGTCGAAGGAGACGGTGATCTGGACGGCGCAGCAGCGCTATCCCTACATCGCGCTGAACACGTCGCCCGAGGCGACGAAGGTGATCTGGGATACCTATTCCCAGGCGGCGGCCGAGGTCGGCTACACCGCGGGGCCGGAGAATTTCGGCTATCTGATTCGCGTGCACGTGCAGGACACGGAAGAAAAAGCCCTGCGCAATGCGCGCCAGTTCATGTGGATGCAGGGTGAGTTCACCGGTCTGGCGCATCCCGTGTGGGCCAACCCGTCCGGCTACTTTTCCCCGTCCGGGCGGCGCGGGTTCGTGGAGTTCGCGGTCGGCCGCGCCAAGAATCCGCGCGGGGCGCCGACCTTCGAGGATCAGGTCGCCAGCACGATGATCATCGCCGGCACCCCGGACCAGGTGATCGAACGGCTGAAGTGGCTGATCGAGCAAACGCGGCCCGGGATCATGGGCATTTGGGGCAACGACGGTACGGTGCCGAAGGAGGACCGCCGCCGCTGCATCGAGCTGCTGTGCAGGGAGGTGATGCCGGCGGTGCGCGAACATGGCGCGAAGCTCGGGCTGAAGGATCCGTGGGAGGCGAATGCGCCGGTGCATTTGCGGTATTCGACCGACATCCCGGTGCAGCGGGCGGCGGCCGAGTAGGGGATCGACGCGAGTAAGGAACATCCTTGGAGTCCGTCCGGGAAAGGAACTGAGTCTTTTGAATCGGTTGGCCGCGACGCCCGGTCAAATCCCGGTGATCTCAAGAAGAACTCGGACCAATGTTACGGAGACGGTCACCACAAATGCTTGAATCCGCCCAATGTCTTTCCGGACAGACACTGAGTCAACGACCAGAAATAAGTGAGCCGGTTGTCATGGGACGGGCACAATTCCCGTCATCCCCGCGAAAGCGGGGACCTGTGTCGCATGGGTCCTCGCTTTCGCGGGGATGACGGGGAACCGCGACCCGCGTCATGCGATTCACCTGTTTCCGGGCGTCGCCTTGGTCTCGTTAGAGTGCCGGGCGGTACCAGTTCGGTTTGCGCTTCTCCCGGAACGCCGTCGTCCCTTCATGCCCTTCCGACGAATGCCGCTGCGTCCAGCTTTCATGCGCCAACATCGTCATCTGCCGCTCGTCCAGCAGCAACCCGTTGGCACCAAGGAACGACCGTTTCGTCATGGCGATCGCGCCCGGTCCGCCGAGGAACACCGCCTCCAGCACCGCGGCCAGTTTCGCTTCCATCTGGTCCGCCGGCACAACCTCGTGCACCAGCCCGATGCGTAGCGCCTCCTGCGCGTCGAACCGCTCGCCGGTCAGCGCATAGCGCCGCGTGTGCCGCAGCCCCATCGCATGCACCATGTGGGTCGAGATCGGCGTCGGAGCGACACCCACCCGCACCTCGGTCAGGCCGAACAGCGCGTCCGGCGTGGCGAACGCCACATCGACGCAGCACACCATCCCCGCGCCGCCGCCGAAACACGCGCCGTGCACCAGCGCGATTGTCGGCTTGGGGAACTCGTTCAACAACTGCATCGCCCGGGTCGTCGCCATCGACGCCGCGTAGTTCTGTTCCGGTCCGTAATTCGCGGCACGGCCCAGCCAGTTGATGTCGGCGCCGGCCTGGAAATGCCGCCCGGCACCGCGCAGCACCAGGCAGCGCACCGCCGGATCGGCCGCCGATTGCTGCAACCCTGCGATCAGCGCGGCCAGCAGGTCCTCGTTGTAGGCATTGCCGACCTCTGGGCGGTTCAGCGTCGCAGTCGCCACGCCGCGCGCATCGACGGTCAGCAGGACAAGGTCTTTCGCCGGATCTTCGCTCATGATGCCACCTTTGCCGGATCGGTGTTGCCGCCGCACACCAGCACGCCCACGCATGCGTCGGCCGGCGGAACGAAAGCGCCGGACAGCAGCGCCGCCAGGGCGGTTGCCCCGCCCGGCTCGGCAATCAACCGGAACCGGTCCCACAGCAGACGCTGCGCCGCGACGATGGCGGCATCGGAGACCATCACAGCCTCGGCGACAAAGCGCAGTGCCAGCGGGAACATCAGCCGGCCCACCTGACGGGCGCCCAGGCTGTCAGCCGCGATGCCGCTCACCGGCGCATCCACCGGACGCCCGGCGCATAGCGCGTCGTGCAGCGCGGGGCAGGCTTCCGGCTCGACGCTGATCACAAGCGCGCTGCCGGCATACCAGGCGGCCATGCCGCCGATCAGCCCGCCACCGCCCGTCGCCACCAGCACATGCGTCAGCTCCGGCGCGTCCTGTTCGAGTTCGCGCGCCACGGTGCCCTGACCGGCCAGCACGTCGGCATGATCGTAGGCGTGCACTTCCAAGGCTCCGGTCTCGGCCTGGCGCAGGCGCGAGGCGGTCAACGCCTCGGCATAGGTCTCGCCGGTCTGCACCACGCGCGCGCCATAGCTCGCGATGCGCGCCACCTTTGCGGTCGGCGTCAGCACGGGCACGAAGATCTCCGCCGGCGCCGCCAGGGCGCGCGCGGCATAGGCGACCGCCGCGCCGTGATTGCCGCCGGACGCGGCGATCACCCCGGCAGCCGGCAGCCGGTCCGACAGCAGCCGGTTGAACGCGCCGCGCGGCTTGAAGCTGCCGGTGTGCTGCAGCAGCTCCAGTTTCAGCGCGACCGGGGAGGATACGCCCAGCTCAGCGCCGGCGACGCGCAGGAGCGGCGTGTGGCGGACATGGCTGGCGATGCGGCTGGCGGCAGAAGCGATCTCGGCGCGGCTGACCATGGCATCGACGCTGGCACGGCGCCCCCGGTCAGGCAAGACGGCGCTATGAGCCGCTCTGGTTCGAAAGCCGCACGCTAGCAGCCTGCCGGACTGAGTAAATTTTCGAAAGAATTAGTCGCATAGGGGCAGAAAGTGGACATCATATTTCCCATTGATGGCGTGTAGCGAAATGAAAAGCTATCTTGTTCTTGTTTTGTACTCAAGTCCGACAGGCTCCTAGAGCATTTCCACCCTGAGCGAAATCGTCGCGACATCCATGTCATTGCTAGGAGCGAAGCGACGAAGCAATCCCCCGCCTGACGGGCGGCAGCTCCCCACGCGGGGGATTGCTTCGTCGCTTCGCTCCTAGCAACGACAGGGGGCGGGGCAGCGTTTTCCAGTCAGGGTGGAAATGCTCTATGTGCCGGTGGCATGCGATCGGGCCTGCGCTATGAACGCGCGGATCATTGCCGGGTCCTTCACACCCCGCGCGCGCTCCACGCCGGAGGAGACATCGACCGTCGTCGCGCCCGTGGTGCGGATCGCCTCGGCGACGTTGTCCGGCGCCAATCCGCCGGCGAGGACCCACGGCGCCGGTGCGTTCCAGTCGCGCAGCAGCGACCAGTCGAACCGCGCGGCATTGCCGCCCGGCCGAGTGGCGGCCGGTGGCGGCTTCGCCTCCAGCACCAGCGCGTCGGCGCCGCCCGCATCGGGCGGCAGGTCCGCTGCCGTGTCGATGCCGATCGCACGCCATATCGGCAGGCCGAAGCGCGCGCGCAACCCGGGAAAATCCAACCGGCCGTAGAGCTGCAGGATATCCAGCCGCACCGCGTCAAGCACCGAGGCGATCGCCTCGGCGGTCGGATCGACGAACAGGCCCACACGCAGCGGTCCCCCGGGATGCCGCGCCGACAGCGCCGCCGCCTTTGCGGGTGTCACATGGCGCGGCGAGGGCGGGAAGAACACGAATCCAACATAGTCGGCGCCGGCGGCAACCGCGGTGTCAAACGCCGCCGGATCGTTGATGCCGCAGATCTTGACCCGCACGCGGCTCATCGGATCGCCGCGGCCGGCTGTCCCGCAACGGGCGCGGCGCTGATCGGGTGCGAGCCCGTCATGCGGCGGGCGGCCCCAGCGCCGCTTGCGGCAGCCGCGCCCTGAGCTCCTGCACCTGCGCTTCCAGCAGGCGCACCGCCTGCTCCGCGCGCCGGGCGCGTCGGCGCTGGCCCAGTTCGGAGATCCAGACCAGCAGCCCGCCGGCCAGGAACGCCAACGCCATGCCGCCGAGGACGGCGAGCGACAGCGGCGTCTCCAGCGACAACCCGGTCGGCCACAAGCCGATCCGCACCGGCGCGGTATTGGACAGCGCGAACAGCAGGAACAGCAGCAGGAACGGTGCGAGGATCAGCAGGCGCATGCGGCGTTTCTGGCACAAGGCGGCCGCGCAGGAAACCTGAACGAAGGAATGTCAGGGCTCTGCCTTGAAACCCGCCCGGGGGCTTTGCCCCCGAGACCCCCACCAGAGGCAGAGCCTCTGGACACCATCCGTTTTGGTTGGGCGGACGGTCGTGCTGGCACAGGCTCCCCTCCGGTCCGTCCGACCAACTGAAGGGATTCAGGGGCAAAGCCCCTGGCCTTCCCTGCCTCAGGCCGGTGCGTGCTCCCGGGCACCGCGCGCCGGCTTGCCGCGGTTGACGCGCTCGCGCAGTTCCTTGCCGGCCTTGAAGAACGGCACCGCCTTCTCGTCCACCGGCACGGCCTCGCCGGTGCGGGGATTGCGGCCGGTGCGCGCATCGCGGCGCTTTACCGTGAAGGCACCGAACCCCCGCAGTTCGACACGCTCCCCGCGCGCCAGCGCCTCGGAAATTTCCTCGAAAATGGTGCCGACGATGATCTCAACGTCCGCGGCGCGCAGATGCGGATTGGCGCCCGCGAGTTCGGCAATGAGTTCCGACCTGGTCACCCCGATTTCCCCGCCATTCCGAACGATGCTTCAGCCATCGGAACGATGCCAGACTGCCCACGCGCCGTCAAGCATAACGCCTTGGGAAATCACGGTTTTCCACAAGCCGACGAACAGCGGGCCAAGTGTCCCGGACAACGTCCGTTCGGCGAAGCCGCGGGTTGTGACGTCTTCCACCGGCAAATCGGCCGGCACGCCCTTCGCCGAGGCCAGCCATTCGCGCGCGTCGTGCTCGCCGCCGATCGCGTCGATCAGCCCGAGCTTCAGCGCCTGGCGGCCGGTATAGGCGCGTCCGTCGGCAAGCTGGCGAACCTTGTCAGGGTCCATGTGCCGTCCGGCGGCCACCATGCCGACGAACTGGTCGTACATGTCCATCACCAGGGTCTGCAGTACCTCGTGCCCCTGTGGTGACAGCGGATGGGTGAAACTGGGCTGATCCTTCAGCGGCCCGGAGACAATGGTCTGGGCATCCACGCCAAGTTTGGCGAGCAGCCCGGAGACCTCCGGCGCCTCGAGCAATACGCCGATCGAACCGGTCAGGGTCGCTTCGTGGGCGAAGATGCGCGTGGCGGGCACCGCGATCATATAGCCGGCGGACGCCGCCAGTCCGCCCATCACCACGACCACCGGCTTCTTCGCGGCGACATGGGCGATGGCGTCGTGCAGGCTCTCGCCGCCGGCGACGCTGCCGCCGGGGCTGTCGATGCGGACGATCAGCGCCTTCACGCTGTCGTCACCGGCCAGCCGATCCACGTCCCGGTTGAGCTGGTGGTCCTCGGTGATGATGCCGCTGACCTGCAACCGAGCGACATGTGCACGCTCGAACCCGAGGCCGCTGCCGCGCAGCGCCACCAGCACCGCGGCAAGCACCGCAAGAATGGCGAAGCTCCGCCAGAACATCAGCCGGCGCTGCAGCCGCCGCCGGTCAAGAATCAGGTCGGATTCCAGCGACATCAGCGGAAAACCCCTCTCCCGCCGCGGCGGGAGAGGACGGCGCGGCGCGCCGGGAGAGGATGATCGGAGTGCCACGCGGCACCCTCATCCGCCGCTGCCCGGCGACCCCTCCCGCGCGGCGGGAGAGGTTTTGCCCTCGCCATCAATCCTCCTGCTGCGCCTGCTGGTTGCGGCGACGGATCGCGGCACCCAGGATATCGCCCAGCGAGGCCCCCGAATCCGACGACCCGAACTCGGCCATCGCCTGCTTCTCCTCCTCCACCTCCTTGCCCTTGATGGTGAGGTTCAGCTTGCGCGCGGCGCGGTCGATGGCGGTGATCTTGGCATCCACCTTCTCGCCCACCGCGAACCGGTCCGGCCGCTGGTCGCCCTTGTCGCGCGCCAGCTCGGCCCGGCGGATGAAACCGGTCAGCACGTCGCCGACCTTCACCTCGATGCCGTTTGACTGGATGGCGCTGATCACGCAGGTCACCACGTCGCCCTTGTGCACGCCCTCGAGCACCGAGGCTGCCGGATCGTCCCTGAGCTGCTTGATGCCCAGGCTGATCCGCTCCTTCTCCACGTCAACGTCCAGCACCTTGGCCTTGACCGTGTCGCCCTTGTTGAACCTGGCGATGGCGAGTTCACCCGACTCATCCCAGGACAGGTCGGACATGTGCACCATGCCGTCGATATCCGCCGACAGGCCGATGAACAGGCCGAACTCGGTGATGTTGCGGATCTCGCCCTCGACCACCGAGCCGATCGCGTGCTCCTCCACGAATTGCTCCCAGGGATTGCGCTGCACCTGCTTCAGGCCGAGCGAAATCCGCCGCTTGGAGCTGTCCACGTCGAGGATCATCACGTCCACCTCCTGGCTGGTGGCGACGATTTTTCCCGGGTGGACGTTCTTCTTGGTCCAGGACATCTCGGACACGTGGACCAAGCCTTCCACGCCCGGCTCCAGTTCCACGAATGCGCCGTAATCGGTGATGTTGGTGACGCGGCCGGTGTACCTGGCGCCCGGCGGGTATTTCGCAGCCACGCCCTCCCACGGATCGGCCTCGAGCTGCTTCATGCCGAGGCTGATGCGCTGGGTCTCCGGGTTGAACCGGATCACCTGCACCTTCACCTGCTGGCCGATCTGCAGCGCCTCGGACGGGTGGTTGATGCGGCGCCAGGCGATGTCGGTGACGTGCAGCAGCCCATCGACGCCGCCCAGATCGACGAAGGCGCCGTAGTCGGTGATGTTCTTCACCACGCCATCAAGGATCTGGCCTTCCTTCAGGCCCTGGATCAACTCGGTGCGTTGCTCCGCCCGGGTTTCCTCCAGCACGGCGCGGCGGGACACGACGATGTTGCCGCGCGCGCGGTCCATCTTGAGGATCTGGAACGGCTGCGGCGAGCCCATCAGCGGGCCGACGTCGCGCACCGGGCGGATATCGACCTGGCTGCCGGGCAGGAAGGCGACCGCGCCGCCGAGATCGACGGTGAAGCCGCCCTTCACCCGGCCGTAGATCGTGCCGGTGACGCGAAGCTGGGTCTCGAACGCCTTTTCCAGGCTGGTCCAGGCTTCCTCGCGCCGCGCCTTTTCGCGCGACAGGACGATGGAGCCGTCCTTGTCCTCGTAGCGCTCGACGTAGAGTTCGATGAGGTCGCCCGGCTTGACGTCCGGCCGGGCGCCGGGCGGGCCGAATTCCTTGAGGAGGACGCGGCCCTCGGATTTCAGGCCGACATCGACGATGGCGTATTCATCGGTGAGGCGTTGGACGCGGCCGGTGACGACCGAGCCGTCGAAGCTGGAATCGCGTCCCAGCGTTTCATCCAGGAGCGAGGCGAAGTTCTCGCCCATGAAATGGTCCTGGGTCGGGGCCGGCGCGATGGCGCGGGCGGTGGCGGTTGCTGCCATATGGAGGTTGGTTTCCGTTACGGATGTCCGGGTGGTGGCCCGGGGATTGCCGTGGTTTGCGCGCTTCGTGGGAAGCACGTCTTGCCCGCGGGAGGGACCGCGGGCCGGGTTGCGATCAAGGCGGAAACGCTCGCTACGCGAGCGACGCCTGCACAGATACGCGGCATTTCCGCGGAGTCAAGCGGCGGAACCGTGACGAGCGGTAGGCTCGCGGGACCGAGATTGGCATATCGTGAACGATTCCTGCCCCGTAACCAGGGCAATTGGGTGAACGAGGCAAGTCCAGGGTTCTGCCCTTTTGCCCTTTTGCGCCGCGGCCGTGCACGAAGGCGTCCCGGGCGGGGGATGAGGCGGTCGAGAGGAGGAGGTCGCCGCGGTCGGCCAGCATGGCGGAGCCTGATCGCGGAGTTCCTCGGAGACCATACGATCCGCCTTGGCGTCAGCGGAAGGGGCCGGCCGGCCGCGCGCGGTTCCGCACTTGCTCGGTCATACAAAGCTCGAAAGGACCGTCCGCACCCTCGGCATCGAGGTGGACGACGCGCTCGGCATCTCCGAGCAGGTTGCGTTGTAAGCTCAAATGGAGCTCGTGACCGGCGGGAGCGCGGTCCGGGCGGGAACGCGTCGCCGCGCCGGTCACGCACGTCCGGCAGCCCGAACGCGGCTTTACCGTCGGTGTGGTGCGACGCTTCCGATTGATCCGGCGTATGATCCATCACGCCTGGGCCCATTGGGGGGAGAATCGCCATGAAGATCACCGACATCATCGCTCATCCGCTGTCTGTCGCGCTGGCGCAGGGCAGATGGACCGCGCATGAGTTCATGGACCGCGCCCAGATCGTTCTTGTGGAGGTCCGCACCGACCAGGGCATCGTCGGGTTCGGCGAGATTTCCGGCGGCCCGCAGACCGTCATCTGCGATCTGGTGAAGATTTTTTCCAGTGTGGTCCAGGGCATGGATCCGCTTGGCCATACGGAGATTTGGGGAAAATTGTTTTCACTGACCTCGCCGCGCCCTGGGGGTCTCGGCGGTTGGGATGGCATGCCGGCGCCGCTGCCGCGCAACCAGCGGCCGCAGATCACGGCGGCAATCGGCGGGATCGACATCGCCTTGTGGGACATCAAGGGCAAGGCGGCCGGGTTGCCGGTGTTTCGTATTCTCGGCGGCACACGGACCGAAGTTTTTACCTATGCGACCGGCGGGTACTATCTGGAGGGCGAGCCACTCGGTGCCGCAGCCGAGGAACTGGCGGGTTTCGTTGCTTCTGGGTATCGTGCCGTCAAGCTGAAGTGCGGGGCGCTGTCGCTGCGTGATGAGGTGGCGCGGATCCGCGCGGTGCGGCATGCGATTGGCCCCGACGTGTTGTTCATGCTGGACATGAACGCCCCCTATGATGTCGCGGGCTGCATCAAGTTCGCGGCGGCGGTCGCGCCTTACGACATATTCTGGCTGGAGGAGCCGCTGCATTGGTATCTACAGCCGGCCGATTTCCAGCGCCTGGCCGCTGCGTCTCCCGTCCCGCTGGCGCACGGTGAGCGGGAGTGGCACCGCTACACCGTTCGCGATTTCATCGACTCCGGCGCTATCCGCTATGTGCAGTTCGATTCCACGCGACATGCTGGATTCACTGAATCTCTACGGATCGCGCATTATGCGGAACAGAAGGGCGTGTTGATCGCACCGCATTCGGTGGGATATTTGCACGGCCATTTGGTCTCGGCGTTCGGTGATGCTGCGTTCGCCGCCGAATCGCATGGCGATGCGGGGCGGCATCCGCTGCACCACGCGATTTATCGGGGTGGGGCCGAGGTTCGCGGTGGCATGGTGTGCTTGTCGGAGGCTCCGGGGTTCGGGCTGGAGATTGATTGGAAGGGCGTCGAGAAATTCCGGGCGTGAAGTCATGGCGTGACCATTTGCGGTGGGGCCTGTCCCTTCCCGGCGCCTTAATCGCGGGCCCTTTGGCGAGGCGTGGGTCGATCAACCGCCGGCGGGAGTATCCGAATTTCCGTGTGCGAGGCGTGGTTCAGTCTCACCCAACATTGGGCGAACGACTGTAAGCGAGGGGTGATCGTGGCGGCAAGGCCATAGCGCCGCCTCGCGGCTGTTCCTTGGTTCGATCAAGGCGCCTGTTCCTTCGTCCCGACCTGGCATCCC
>DATLQW010000196.1:0-38568 GCA_035535035.1 Acetobacteraceae bacterium | reverse complement strand
CGAGAACGTCCGTGAAACGCATCCGGCGTATCCCTTCGTGAATCCGTGCCCGGTCCATGCAAACCCCCATTCGTTGGGGGCCAAAGGACCGGACACTTCACGAGCTACAAAACCCGGACAGATCACGAGCTAGCCACAGCCGAACGCGCACCCCTTTCCTTCCCGCCCTCGCCGGGCCAGATTGCGCGACCATGCAAGCACGGCGGCAAGTTCACGCAAGCTGCGTGTCACGCGACGGCGACGGGGTGCTGCTGATCGGACCCTCGGGCTCCGGTAAGTCGGACCTTGCCCTGCGCTTGCTCGGCCGGGGATTCACGCTGGTGGCCGACGACCGTGTGGACATTCGGGACGGTGTCGCCGCCCCGCCCGCCGCCCTGGCCGGACTGTTGGAAGTGCGTGGCCTGGGCATCGTCCGGCTGCCCTACGCCGCCTCCGTCCGGCTCGCTTTGGTGGCGGAGCTCGGTCCCGCGGCGGAGCGCCTGCCGGCACCGGGCCGGCACGCCGGGCTCGGCCTGCCGCTGATCCGCCTCGATCCCGCCGCCGCGTCGGCGCCCGAGCGCGTGGTGCTGGCGCTGGATTGCGCGCTCGGCCGTGTCGGCCAGGTGGCCGGGGCCTTCGCCGCATGACCGCCGCCTCGCTGCGGCCCGAGCAGCTGCGCATCGCGCTGGTCACCGGCCTGTCCGGCGGCGGCAAGGCATCCATCCTGCGCGCCCTGGAAGACATCGGCTACGAGGCGGTGGACAACCCGCCTTTGACCATGATCGAGGACATGGTGGCGCGCAGCGAGCGCCCGCTGGCGGTCGGCGTGGATACCCGCACCCGCGGTTTCGACGCCGGGCTGGTGCTGGAAGCCCTTCAGCGCCTGCGCGGCAACCCCGCCCTGCGCCCCGAGTTGGTCTTCGCCTGGGCCGACGAATCCACGCTGCTGCGCCGCTACGCCGAAACCCGCCGCCGCCACCCGCTGGCACCGCAGGGCCGGGTGACCGACGGAATCGCCGCGGAGCAGGCGCTCACCGCCCGGCTGAAGGAGTGCGCCGACTGGATGGTGGACACCTCCGGCCTGCCGCTGCCCGCCCTGCGCCAGCAGATCGAGCGGTATTTCGGCGCCTCGGGCGACCCGGTGACCCGACGGCTGGTGGTGTCGCTGGTTTCCTTCGCCTATTCCCACGGCCTGCCGCGGGAAGCAGATCTGGTATTCGATGCCCGCTTTTTGCGCAATCCGCACTATGATCCCATATTGCAACCGAGGACCGGGCTGGATCCGGTGGTCGGCGCCTATATCGCGGCCGATCCGGACTACCAGCGGTTTTTCGCCCGCGTGGCGGAATTAATCGAGATGCTCTTGCCGAGATTTATCCAAGAGGGCAAAAAGTATACGACGATCACGGTTGGGTGTACGGGAGGCAGGCACCGCTCGGTTTACTTGGTGGAGCAATTGGCCGCTTGGTTGGCATCCCGCATCGCCGCGAGCCCGGCGGACGGGGCGCATGGCGTTGACTGGCAACTGAACGTGACCCATCGCGAATTGGCCCGGGAGGGACAGAATCCCGTATCCATGACAGACCGCCCGGTTCCGCGCCGGAACGGCGACGACAATGGCGAGGCCACGCGGCCCTCGCCGGTTCAGGCACAGGAGGCCTGAGACGACACGATGACCCATAATAATGACTGCGGGCTCCCGTTTGGAGCCGGTCGGGAAGCCTTAAACCTTCCATGATCGGCATGGTTCTGGTTACGCACGGCCGCCTTGCCGTGGAACTACGCTCCGCCATGGAGCATGTGGTGGGCGCGCAGCGCAACGTCGGCACCGTCTGCATCGGCCCGGACGATGACATGGAGAACCGCCGGGCCGAGATCGAGGCCTGCATCAGGCAGTGCGACACCGGCGACGGCGTCGTATTGCTCACGGACATGTTCGGCGGCACGCCATCCAACCTCGCCATCTCGATGATGGAGCAATTGAACGTGGAGGTGATCGCCGGGGTGAACCTGCCGATGCTGGTCAAGCTGGCCAAGGTGCGGTCCAGCCAGCCGCTGGCGGATGCAGTGAACTGCGCCGAGGAAGCCGGTCGCAAATACATCGCCGCCGCCTCCCATGTTCTGCACGGCTGCAAGATCAACGGGAAGTGCTGATGACAGCGGACGAGGACGCCGCCGCTCCCGAGTCCGACCCGCAACCCGAAACCGGCCAGCCGGTCATCACCCGGCTGGTGACGATCGCCAACAAGCGCGGCCTGCACGCACGGGCCGCCGCGAAATTCGCCACCATGGCGGAGCGCTTCAACGCCTCGGTGGACGTGCACCGGGACGGCCAGAGCGTCTCCGCCCGGTCCATCATGGGGCTGATGATGCTCGGCGCCGGCATGGGCGCCCGGATCGAGCTGCGCGCCCAGGGCTGGGATGCGCGAGAGGCGCTGGACGCGCTCGCCGCACTGGTCGAGGCGGGCTTCGATGAGTCCGGGTAGCCCGCCGGTACCGCAGCACAGGCGGCTGGCACGCGACGCCGCGACGGAAACCGCGCGGCCGGAGCGGGTGTTCCCCGGCATCGCCGTCTCCCCCGGGGTCGCCATCGGGCCGGTGTTCGGCGCTTCCGAGCCGGTGCCGCAGATCGCTCGCCACAAGATCCAGGCCGCAGACATCGCCGGCGAGGGCGCCCGGCTGGAAGCCGCGATCGCCCAGTCCCGCAAGCAGCTCGGCAAGCTGCGCGCCCGGCTCGCCATCCTTCCGGAGGAGAGCCAGGCCGAGATCGCCCCGCTGATCGACGCCTATATCCGCATGCTCGGGCCATCCCGGCTGATCCGCGGCGTGCGCCGGCGCATCGAGGAAACCCTGCGGTCGGCGGAAAGCGCCGTGGTCGAGGAATCGGACACGATCACCGAGGCCATCCTCGCCCAGGCGGAAACCGGCATGACGGCGGAAGACCGTGCCGGCCTGACGCGCCGCGCCGAGGAGATCCGGGAAATCGCCCGCCGGCTGGTGCGCAACCTGACCCGCGCGCCGTTCAAGAGTTTCGCCGGCCTGCCCGACGGCGCCATCCTGCTCAGCGAATCGCTCCGGCCCGCCGACGCCGCCTTGCTCGATCCGGCGCGGCTGGCAGGGGTCGCCGCCGAGGAGGGCGGTGCCGACGGCCACACCGCCGTGATGCTGCGGGCGCTGGGCGTCCCCGCGGTGCTGGGCGCCGCCGGCGTGGCACATGCCATCCGGCCGGGTGACACCGCCGTGGTGGATGGCGCCAACGGCACGGTGGTGCTGAACCCCTCGCCCGAGCGGCTGGCCGCCGCGCGGCGCGCGGCCGCGGCCTTCGCCCGCGATCGCCAGCGCTACGCCAGGCTGCGCCGGCTGCCCGCCGAAACGCTGGACGGCAAGGCGGTCGAGCTGCAGGCCAACCTGGAACTGCCGATCGAGCTGTCGCAGATCGCCCAGTCCGGCGCGGTCGGCATCGGCCTGCTGCGCACCGAGTTCCTGTTCATGAATCGCGAGACGGTGCCCGACGAGGCCACCCAGGCGGCAACCTACCGTATGATCGTCGAGGCGATGAACGGCGACCCGGTCACCATCCGCGTGCTGGACTGGGGCGGCGAGAAGGACATCGAGGCGCTGGCAACCGCTGGCCTGGTGCCGGAGATCGCCGACACCAACCCCGCGCTCGGGCTGCGCGGCATCCGCATGCTGCTGCGGCAGCCCGAGCTGCTGGAGACCCAGTTCGCCGCCATCCTGCGCGCCGCGATGGCCGGGCCGGTGCGGGTGCTGCTGCCGATGGTCACCACGGTGGGCGAGGTGCGCTCGGCGCGGGAGATCTATGAGCGGGTCGGCCGGCGGCTGCGCCGGCGCGGCGAGCGGGTGCCCGACAAGCTGCCGCCGCTGGGCATCATGATCGAGACGCCGGGAGCCGCGCTGTCGGCCGACGCGCTGGCGCTGGAGGCCGACTTCTTCGCCATCGGCACCAACGACCTGACCGCCTACACCCTCGCGGTGGACCGCGGCGAGAGCGACGTGGCGTCGCTGTATGACCCGATGCACCCGGCGGTGCTGCGCCTGGTGCAGTTCGCCACCGAGGCGGCGCTGCGCATGCGCATGCCGGTCTCGGTGTGCGGGGAAATTGCCGGCAACCCGCGGCTTACGCCGCTGCTGCTGGGGCTCGGGCTGCGGTCGTTCAGCATGAATGCCGGCGCGGTGCCGCGGGTGAAGCAGCGGGTGCGGTCGGTGGAAATCGACGCCTGCGCGCGGTTCGCCCGGAGGGTGATGGAGCAATCGGACCCGGCGCGGATCGCCGAGCTGGTGCAGGGGTTCGGCCAGGTGGGCGCAGGCGGGTAACGGCCGGGGGCGATAAAGGCCACAAATCGAGCGAATCTTTGTCGTCGCACTGAATAACCAAGCTGTCCCTGGTGACGCTTCCCACAGCCGCTACGACACTCATGCTGCCGAACACGTCCGGCCCAGTCACATGGCAGCCCACTGAGCGCGACTTTTCGCATTTTCGGTGAGGAAGCGCCGCTATTGGATAGCCCGGAAGATGTCCACACATCTCCTCGGCCTGACGATCGTATCATTCCCATCAAGAGGCACCGACGCGCAACAACCTGCCATTTCCGGCCGGGTGGGTAGAAATATCATCCCCGCCGGGGCATGGTGGCGCTAACGGCCCGTCGGGCACCTCCCGCCGGACCGCCACCATTGGCCTGAGACGGCAACCAGACTGCGCGGTGCGAGGCGGCGGGCACGTCGCTCCGCCCCGGCATCGCGCGCACGGCGGAAAGGGAGAAAAAATTGGCGGACGCACCAGCCTCACGGACCGGCGGCTTCACACGTCCGGTGGAGACCATCGAGCTCTCTCCCACGATCTCCGACACCATGAAGACCACCACCTGCTACATGTGCGCCTGCCGCTGCGGCATCCGGGTCCACCTGAAGGACGGCCGCATCCGCTACATCGAGGGCAACCCCGACCATCCGGTGAACCACGGCGTGCTGTGCGGCAAAGGCTCCGCCGGCATCATGAACCACTATTCTCCGGCGCGCCTGACCAAACCTCTGCTGCGCACCGGCGAACGCGGCATCGGCGACTTCAAGGAGATCGAGTGGGAGGAGGCGCTGGCGCTGGCGACAAAATGGCTCGGCGACATCCGCGGCAGCGAGCCGCGCAAGCTGGCGCTGTTCACCGGCCGCGACCAGAGCCAGTCGTTCACCGGCTGGTGGGCCAAGCAGTTCGGCACCCCCAATTTCGCCGCGCATGGCGGGTTCTGTTCGGTCAACATGGCGGCGGGCGGGCTCTACTCGGTGGGCGGCAGCTTCTGGGAGTTCGGCGATCCCGACTGGGAGCGCACCAAATACCTGCTGATGTTCGGCGTCGCCGAGGACCACGATTCCAACCCGATCAAGCTCGGCATCGCCAGGTTGAAACAGCGGGGGGCGAAATTCGTCTCGGTGAACCCGGTGAAGACCGGCTACTCCGCTGTTGCCGACGAGTGGATCGGCATCCGGCCCGGGACCGACGGGCTGTTCGTCCTGTCGCTGGTGCACGAAGTGCTGCAGGCCGACCGTATCGACCTGGATTTCCTGGCCCGCTACACCAACGCCGCCTGGCTGGTGATCCGCAACCCGGGCGGCGCCGATGACGGCCTGTTCGTCCGCGACGCCGACGGCAAACCGCTGGCCTGGGACCGCACCACGGCAACCGCGATCGACGCCGCCACGCCCGGCATGCAACCGCAGATCGCCGGCCACGTCGCGCTTCCCGACGGCCGTCGCGCCCTCCCGGTTTTTCATCTCCTCGCCGAGCGCTACCTGGACGGCCGCTACGCGCCGGAGGTGGTGGCGGAAACCTGCGGCATTGCGGCGGCGACGATCCGCCGCATCGCCCGCGAACTGGCCGACGTCGCGTTCGATCAGGCGATCGAACTGGACCAGCCGTGGACCGATACGTCGGGGCGGCGGCACGAGACGATGCTCGGCCGGCCGGTGGCGATGCACGCGATGCGTGGCATCTCGGCGCATTCCAACGGTTTTCATACGTGCCGCGCGATTCATCTGTTGCAGATGCTGCTGGGTGCGGTCGATACGCCCGGGTCGTGGCGCTACAAGTCGCCCTATCCCCGGCCGATGCCGCCGGGGCCACAGCCGGTCGGCAAGGGATCGAAGCCCGACACCATGCTGCCCGGCATGGCGCTGGGCTACCCGCGCGGACCCGAGGACCTGCTGCTGGAAGCCGACGGCTCCGCGGTGCGCATCGACAAGGCGTTCACCTGGGACGCGCCGATGTCGGCGCACGGCCTGATGCACACGCTGATCTCCAACGCCCATGCCGGCGATCCCTACAAGATCGACACGCTGGTCATGTACATGGCCAACATGGCGTGGAACTCCTCGATGAATCCCGGCGAGGCGGCGCGCCAGATGGCCGACAAGGACCCGGTCACCGGCGGCTACCGCATCCCGCACATCATCTATTCCGACGCGTTCTATTCCGAGACGGTCGCCTACGCCGACCTGGTGCTGCCCGACACCACCTATCTGGAACGCTGGGACTGCATTTCGCTGCTGGACCGGCCGATCGGCAGCCCGGAGGGGCCGGCCGACTCGATCCGCCAGCCGGTGCTGCCGCCCGATCGCGACGTGCGCCCGTTCCAGGACGTGCTGATCGCCCTGGGTGCGCGGCTGAAACTGCCCGGCTTCGTCAAGGACGACGGCAGCGCGCTGTATCGCGACTACGCCGACTACATCGCCCGCCACGAACGCCGCCCCGGAGTCGGGCCGCTCGCCGGCTGGCGCGGCGCCGACGCCATGGGGGAAGGCGTCGGTGCGCCCAACCCGGACCAGTTGCAGCGCTACGTCGCCAACGGCTGCTTCTGGTCGTACCACCACGCCCCCGAGGCGTTGTACTACAAGCACGCCAACGCCGCGTATCTGGCGGATGCCAGGCGCCTGGGCCTGATCGACAGCACCGCGCAGATCGTGTTGCAGCTCTATGCCGAGCCGTTGCAGAAATTCCGCCTCGCCGCCGAGGGCCACGGCCCCAACCAGCCGCCCGACGCGCAACGCGAACGGGTGCAGAAGTATTTCGACCCGTTGCCGATCTGGTATCCGCCGTTCGAGCAAGCTTTGCCGGAACAGGCAGCCTATCCGCTGCACGCGGTGACGCAGCGGCCGATGGCGATGTACCACGCGTGGCACTCGCAGAACGCATGGCTGCGGCAGATCTACAGCCACAACCGGCTCTACATGCACATCGGCACCGCCGCGGCTCTGGGCATCCAGGACGATGGCTGGGTCTGGGTGATCGGCCGCAACGGCCGGCTGAAATGCCAGGTGCGGCTGATGGAGGGCGTCAACCCCGACACGGTGTGGACCTGGAATGCCATCGGCAAGCGCCGCGGCGCCTGGAACCTTGCCGACAACGCGCCCGAGGCAGAACGCGGCTTCCTGCTGAACCACGTGATTTCGGAATTCCTGGCCGGCGGGCGGCAGCTCAACGCCGACCCGGTCACCGGCCAGGCCGCCTGGTACGACCTGCGCGTGCGCGTGGAAAAGGCCGACGGGCCGGCCGAGACGGAACCTCGACCGGTGGCGCTGCATCATCCGCCCGGCATGCTGTCCGCCCCGCGCAAGTTGCACTACGCCGTTCGCACAGCAACCAGGCCCCGTCCTGAAGGCGGAACAGGAGCCACCGCGCCATGACCAGCATCCCCACGCCGGGCGCCAAGAAACTCGGCCTTGTCATCGACCTGGACACCTGCGTCGGCTGCCACGCCTGCGCGGTGAACTGCAAGGAGTGGAACACCTCCGGCCATTCCGCGCCGCTGACCGATTTCAGCGCCTACCAGGACCATCCCGACGGCGTCTGGCTGAACCGCGTGCACACCTATGAGGCCGGCTCCGGCCCGGACAGCCGCACCGTCCACTTCCCGCGCTCCTGCCTGCATTGTGAGGACCCGCCCTGCGTCACCGTCTGTCCCACCGGCGCCAGCTACAAGCGGGCGGAAGACGGCATCGTGCTGGTCAACGCCGAGATCTGCATCGGGTGCAAGCTATGCTCCTGGGCCTGCCCGTACGGCGCGCGCGAGTTCGACGAGGACCAGGGCGTGATGCGCAAATGCACGCTGTGCATCGACCGCATCTACAACCAGAACCTGCCCGAACAGGAACGCGTGCCGGCCTGCGTTTCCACCTGCCCGGCACGGGCGCGGCATTTCGGCGACCTCGGCGATCCGGACAGCGCGGTGTCGCGACTGGTCGCCGAGCGCGGCGGCTACGACCTGATGCCGGAGATGGGCACCAGGCCGGTGAACAAATACCTGCCGCCGCGCCGCCGCCCGGTGGCTGCCCCGCCGATTGAGGCGCCCCGCCCCGCCGGCGGCAACGGGGTGCTGCGCTGGATCGATCGGGTGCTGAGCCGATGAACCCGGCCTTTTCGGTCATCCTGCTGACCACCGCGTCGGGGGCGGGCTACGGTATGCTGGCCTGGCTCGGCGTGCTGAACGCGCTGCGGCTGCTGCCGTCGTCGCCATGGTTCGGCGTTCCGGCGATCTTCGTCGCGCTGGCGCTCAGCACGATCGGGTTGCTCGCCTCGACGCTGCATCTCGGCCATCCGGAACGCGCCTGGCGCTCGATCTCGCAATGGCGCACCTCCTGGCTGTCGCGTGAGGGGGTCATGGCGCTGCTCACCTACCTGCCGGCGCTGGGCTTCGCCGCCGCCTGGTGGTTCACCGGCGCGGGAAGCGGCGCGGCGGCGGTGCTGGGGTTGCTGGCCGCGGCCTGCAGCCTGGCAACAATCTGCTGCCAGGCGATGATCTACGCCACCCTGAAGCCGATACGACAATGGAGCAACCGGCTCGTGCCGCCGAATTTTCTTCTGCTCGCCTTGTTCACCGGAGCAGCCTGCCTCGCCGGCGCGCTGGCGTTGGACGACGCCGCGGCGGCGCGACTGGTCGCGGCGATCGCCGTAGTGTCCGCGGTGGCCGCCGGTGCGGTGAAGCTGGCCTATTGGCGGCAGATCGACGCCGCGCCGCCGGTCGCCACGATCGAGAGCGCGACGGGTCTGGGCGCACTCGGCCGGGTGCGCATGCTGGAATCGCCGCATACCGAGGAGAACTTCCTGCTGCGCGAGATGGGCTATGCCATCGCCCGCAAGCACGCCACGCGGCTGCGGGCGATCGCGCTGGCCGTCGGCTTCATCGCGCCGGTGGTGCTGCTGGTCCTGGGCATCGTCCTGCCGCCGGCGAACCGGTTCCTGCTGCCACTGGCGGCCCTTGCCGCCGTGCTGGGGATTTACGTCGAGCGCTGGCTGTTCTTCGCCGAGGCGACCCATACGGTAACGCTGTACTACGGCCGCCGCGACGAACGGCCGGCCTGACGGAAGGCCAGCCTTCCCCCTCCCCTTGAGACGCTGAGGCGCGAAGCGGATCGAGGTTGGGGGGAGGGGTTGGTGCGTCCCGACCCGGAGCAGCCCGGCAAGATCTTCGACCTCCCCGCGCTCCGGCGACGACTCTGGCATCGGGACATAGCCGGGCAAGGGCGCCGGCTGGCAGCCGTGGCGCGGGGCTTCCTGGCTGCCGCGCCGGCCCCGCCAACTTCCGACAGCGCGGAAGCCGGCGCGGCGGGAGAGGCGCGCGCGATCTTTGGACCCGCGGCGCACGCGGCGGTTGCGCATCGATCATCCTTCCGGCGCGGCCCTGGCATCTTTCCGGGGACGGCCGGCTGACGGCCGGGCGGGTCCAGGCGATCCCGCGGCGTTCAAACCCGGACCAGCAGCTTGCCCATGTTCTCGCCGCGATATAGCCGGGCGATCGCGTCCGGCGCCTGTTCGATGCCGTCCAGAATCTCCTCCTCGTAGCGCAGCCGATCCTGGCGCACCCAGTGCGCCAGTTGCGCGATCGCCTCGTCGAACCGATGCTCGAAATCCAGCACGACGAAACCCTGCATGCGGGCCCGCCTGACCAGCAGGTGGCGCTCCACGCGCGGGCCGGTCGGCCAGGGGTCCCAGGTCGGCTGCGACACCGTGCCGCAGATCACCACGCGTGCGCCCACCGCCAGGTGGCGCAGCACCACGTCGCTGATCCGGCCGGAGGTGTTGTCGAAATAGACGTTCACCCCGCGCGGCGCCGCCGCTCCCAGCGCCGCATCAAGGTCGGGGGTGGATTTGTAGTCGATCGCCGCGTCATAGCCGAACCTTGTGCGGCAGAGTTCGGCCTTCTCCGGCCCGCCGGTGATGCCCACGGTGCGGCAATTGCGGGTGCGCGCGATCTGCCCGACGAACGAGCCGACCGACCCGGCGGCGGTCGATACCACGACGGTATCACCCTCCTCCGGCTGGCCGATGTCCAGCAAGCCGAAATACGCGGTAAGCCCGGTCAGGCCCAGCACGTGCAGCGCGGCGGACAGCGGCAAATCGTCCTCGGTCACCTTGCGGGTGATGGCGGCGGACCCCACGACGGCGTGCGTCTGCCAGCCGAACATACCGACGACCCGGTCGCCGGGGGCAAAATCCGGATGGCGCGATTCGATCACGTCGCCGGCGGCGAAGGACCGCATGACCTCGCCGATGCCCACCGGCTGCGCGTAGTTGGCCACCGTGGAGACCCAGCCGCGCATCGCCGGCTCGACCGAGAGGAAACGGTTGCGCACCAGGATCTGGCCGTCGTCCGGCTCCGGCTCGGGGACCTCGACGATCGCGAAATGCTCGGCCTGCGGAATGCCGCCGGGACGCGAGGCCAGCCTGACCTGCCGGTTGCTCATGGGAGCGTTTCCCTTGCTGGTGCCGGCGTGATAGCCGGTCTGCGCGAGCATAGCAGGAACCGAGCGCATGCCGGACGAATTGCCGCGCGAGGCACGGGACGGCGTCGGTTACATCACCTTCAACCGCCCCCAGGCGGGCAGCGCGCTGACCTTCGCGATGCACGCGCGGCCGGCAGAGATCGCCGCCGAGCCCGGCGAGGCTCGCGTCCTGGCGCATGACGAACCATATTGTTGGTGACACGCCGCGGGGCAGCGGATATCCGTCGCTTCTCCTTCCTGCTGACCGTTTTTCTCACGCGGAGTTTGTTCAGGCGATGCTCGCCCCGAACCTGAGACCAGTGTCGGCCGCCCAAAATTGCGAAGCGGCTGCATGGTGAACGCCGATCGCCCGGCCTCGTTGACGAGCAGAACCGTTCGCGGTGCCGGGTGGATCGTGTCCTGGCGTGTCGTGACACGCATCCTGGGAACGGTGAGTACGCTTTTCCTGGTGCGTCTGTTGGCGCCGGGCGATTTCGGCCTGGTGGCGCTGGGGACCACCTTCGCGAATGCGTTGGACGGGTTGTCGGAGATCGGCGTCGGCAACGCGCTGGTGCGCGAGCACAGCCTGGATCGTGCGATGTACGACACCGGCTTCACCCTCAATGCCATCCGGGGCAGCACCTCCGCCCTGCTGATCATCTGCTCCGCGTGGCCGGTCGCAGGCTTCTTCGGCGAACCGCGCCTGGCCACCATATTGCTGGCGCTTTCGGCCGCCATGTTCATCAGTTCGCTCGAGAATATCGGTATTGTGGATTTCCAGCGGAGCCTCGCTTTCGAAAAGGAGTTCAGCCTGCTGCTGGCCCCGCGGATCCTGGGCATCGTCGCCTGCGTCACCACCGCCTATGTGTGGCGGAGTTACTGGGCGCTGGTGGTCGGCATCCTCACGACGCGCGGCACCCGCATGCTGTGCACCTACGTCATACACAGCTACCGGCCGCGGCTCTCGTTGCGCGCGTGGCGGCAGATCGTCGGGTTTTCGTTCTGGAGCTGGATGCTGGCATGGGTCTCCCTGATCAGGGACCGGATCGATAATTTCGTGATTGGCCGGATGCTCGGCGCGACACAGGTCGGCCTGTATTCCATTGCCTGGGATATCGGGTTCCTGACCTCGACTGAGCTGGTCGCGCCAATCTGCCGCGCATTGTTTCCGGGACTGGTGCAAGTCAGAAGCCGGGGCAACGACGTCGCGGACGCCTATTTCCGGGCAATTTCCGCAACGCTGGTGGTCATCCTGCCCGCCGGCATCGGAATCGCACTGGTGGCCGATCCGCTGATGCGGCTTGTGGTCGGCCCGCGCTGGTTGGCGGCGATTCCGCTCGTGCAGATCTTCGCCGTGGTCGGCATATTCAGGGTGGTGACCTTCATCAGCACGACACTGCTGACGGTCTTCGGCATGCTGAAGGTACAGTTCGCGAGCACGTTGTCCATTCTGCTGGTCCGGTTCACGCTGCTGATCATCATGATCGATCATTTCGGCCTGGTCGGAAGCGGCTTCGCGGTGGCAACCGTCGCCCTTCTGGAGGAGGGTTTCTACCTTATCCTCACCTTCCGCCGCTTCAATTTGCGGCCGGCCAAGCTGCTCGCAAGCAACTGGCGATCGGTGATCGCAACAGCAACAATGGCGGGTGCCGTGATTCTGATGAGGAACGCCCTGTCCTGGGGGACGAACCCGACCTTCGGCGATTTCTTTGCACAGGTATTTGGCGGTGCCCTGACATATGTGATCGTCCTGCTTGGCGCGTGGCTGGCCGCCGGCAGGCCGCTGGGTGCCGAGGCACAGGTCATCTCGGTGGCACGCGAAGTGGCCCGGTTGCTGCGGCGACGCTGGCTCCCGGCCCGGTGACGGCCGGCGATCCTGGCGGCAGCGGACGCGGAGCCTTAAGGGTCTTGTGCTTCCATCCATTCCGCACCGCCGGTAGCGTCGCGCCGCCAGGCCAAAGCGCAAGCCGGCCGTGGCATGCGCAGGCCACCGGCCACGATTGGCTCGGTGACCCGGCGCGGTTGCAGCGACCGGACACCGTATGCCGTCGGTGGGCATCCGCGCAGCGCGGAGCTCCGTTGCAGCCTTGAACCGCTGACCGATGCGAACGCCGATCCAATGCGCAACCGCCGCAATGCCTGCCTGATCGTCACCAACAACTTCCCGCCGGCGATCGGCGGCGCGGGCGAGGTCTATGCCGCGCTTGCTGCCGGCGCGGCGGGGCGGATTCGCATCTTGTGCGCCTCGTCCAGCTACCTGACCGGCGAGGCCATCGGCGGCTGGCGCGACCATGATCGTGCGGTGGCTTATGCGGTCGATCGGGTCGCCGAGATTCGCGGCAGGCTGCGGCGGCAGCGCGGCCGGCTGGCGGCGCTGCTGGCCGACGAAGTGCCGTTGCGATTGCGGCTGCTGGCACGCGTCGCCTGGCTGCGCCTGCGGCACGGCTGCCGCGTGCTCTGCATCGCCGACGACGAAACCGTTGGCTGGCTGATCCGTCCCGCGCAATGTCTGCTGGCCTGCCGTGTCGTGCTGTATTCGCACGGCGATGACCTCGCGGAGCGTCCGGGCGAGGAACGGTTGCGCGCGCGGCGGCGGCGCCAGTTCGCAAGAGCAGATGCCGTCGTGGCGGTGAGCACGGCGTGCGCGCGGGAGCTTGGCAGGGTGTTCGGTGTGCCGCGCGACCGCGTGACGGTGATCCATAACGGCATCGACACCGCGCTGTTTCGCCCGCTGCCGCCCGATCCTGGTCTGCAAGAGAAACTCGGCCTGCGCAACCGGCGGACCATCATCACGATCAGCCGGCTGGTGGCGCGCAAGGGAATCGATCGCGTCATCGAGGCGTTGCCGCGCATCCTCCTTGCGGTGCCCGATCTGCACTATCTCGTGGTCGGCGATGGGCCGCAGGCGGCTGAACTGCGCGCGCTCGCGGTGCGCTGTGGCATAGCCGAGCGGGTCAGCTTCGTGGGCGCCGTGCCGCACGCGGAGGTGCCGCGCTATCTGGCGCTGGCCGAATTGATGGCGATGCCCAATCGGCGCATGCCGGACGGCGAGGATGACGGATTGAGCCTGATCTTCCTCGAAGCCAATGCGTGTGGCCTGCCGGTCATTGGGGGACGCAGCGGCGGAGCGCCGGAAGTGGTCGAGGACGGGGTCAACGGGCTGCTGGCCGACGGCGGCGACGCCGCCTCCATCGCGGCCGCGGTCACCCGCCTGCTGTGCGACGCCGACCTTGCGGCACGCCTCGCCGGTAACGGCGTTCAGCGCGCGGCGCAGGCCGGGTGGGCACAGCGCAGCGCGGAATTCATCGCCCTGTGCGAACGCGTTGCCGGTGGTGCCGGCCGTTAGCCCATCTTTGGCACCCACCAAAACGAACCGCGGAGCATCAATAAATTGCGGCCTGATTTCCGCCCGTATGGCACGACATTCGCGTCAATCCGGCTGCGAACGACGTATCTCCGCACCCCTCCCGGCGACGCATCGATGGCGAGCGCCGTGGGGATCCTGCGTGTCGATCGCCTGGTCCGGATCGAATTGCCCGGCACGCTCCCGGCCGACCACCAGGCAGCAATACTTGTTCTGCCTAAGCCAGGCGATGTTGGCTTCGGTGGCAATGCTGCGGTCCACGATCACCAGGGCCGCCGGGCGGGGCCGCGGCAAGATGTTCGGAAACTGTTGTGGCACTGCATTGGGAATCCGGCGCGCGAAATCAGGCCCACCCAGCACTTGGCACGGCAGAACCGGACAAACCGCCCGGGAACTGTTACACATGGGGTAGCTTAACTGCCGGAGGATCGTCCGATGCTGGTATTCGACCTCGAACACGAACAGCAGTTCAACCTGCAGAAGCACGTGGAGAAGGTGCTTGGCCGGGTCGGTGAGGGCGACGTGACCGTCGCCTGCTGGGAGCCGGGTCAGGTCAGCCCCAACCACCTGCATCCCAACGCCACCGAGATCTACTTCTGCTTCCAGGGCGGCGGCACGATGCGCACGCCGAGCGGCACCGTGGAGGTCAAGCCGGGCAGCTTCGTCGTGCATCCCCGCGGCGAACTGCATGAATACATCAATGGGCCGCAGCGCACGCTGCTCTTCCGCGTGCGCTATGGCGACGACATGTCCACCCGCAGCAAGGACTGGCCGACCAATCCCGCCTTTCAGCCACGCCCGGACGATGCCGCCTGGTTCGCCGCGAACCCGAACGGCTGACCGATACCAGCCAGCGGAGGCCGTGACGCTCTGGCGGTGCCGACCGCGCCCGTCGTCGTGGCATGAGCGGGTCGGCTTGGCACGGGCGGCGTCCAGTCAGGCGGCGCTGCGCTGCGCCAGCGCCATCGCCTCGTCCGGCATCGCCTCGTCCGGCATCGCCTCCTCCTGCATCGCCCCGTCCTGCATCGCCCCGTCCGGCGTCGCCCGGTTTGGCATCGCCCCATCCGGCATCGCCCCGTCCGGCATTGCCCCATCCGGCATCGCCATCGGCTCCATCGTGGGCTCCCGCACCATGTAGCCGCGGCCCCACACGGTGCCGATCAAATTGTCAGCCCCCGCCTGCACCAGCTTTTTGCGCAGTTTGCAGATGAAGACGTCGATGATCTTCATCTCGGGTTCATCCATGCCGCCGTACAAGTGGTTCAGGAACGCCTCTTTTGTCAGGACCATGCCCTTGCGCAGCACCAGCAGCTCCAGGATCGCATATTCCTTGCCGGTCAGATGGACCTCCTTGCCGTCCACCATGACCTGGCGGCTGTCCAGGTTGAGTTCCAGCGGGCCGACGCGCAAAGCCGGCTGGCTGAACCCCTTGCAGCGGCGCACGATCGCTTGCATGCGTGCCAGCAGTTCGGCGCGGTCGAACGGCTTGGTGATGTAGTCGTCCGCCCCCATGCCCAACCCCTTCACCTTGGCCTGCGGGCGAGCCAGGCCGGACAGGATCAGCACCGGCGTGTCGTTGCGGGCGAGGCGCATGCGCCGCACCACCTCATACCCCTCGATGTCCGGCAGCATGATGTCCAGGAGGACTATGTCGTATTCGTAATGACGGGTGAGCTCCAGTGCCTCCTCGCCAGTGTCGGTATGATCGACCACCGCCCCGCCGGACTTGAGCATCAGCGAAACACCCCTGGCCGCGGTCAGGTCATCTTCCACCAGGAGGACGCGCATATTGCCAACTCCCCGACAAGGATTCATCTCTACCACTATTGCGTGTGGTTGCCTATAGTTTTTTCACGACTTGCGTGTATCTAATGCGGCTGTTGCTCCACATCTGGCGAGAGGACATGGTAACATTGAGCGTGTGCATTAAAAAAGAACATGCGCCGTCTCAATGAGACGATTCACCCTTGCGACCCGGGCGACGGCCTGCTATGCTGCCCTGCGCCGCATCCCCAGGCTACGGCTGGCCGGGCGCGTCGCGGGGATCTCCGGCCTCGTCGTCGATATCGACGGCCTCGGCGGACATGTTTCCGTCGGCGATCGCCTGCTGCTGGAGGCGCGTGATGGCCGCGGCGTGCAAGCGGAAATCGTCGGCTTCCGGGCAGATCTGGTCCAGGCGATGCCATTCGACTCGCTCGACGGGCTTGGTCCGGGCAGCTCGGCGGTCCAGGCCAGCGAGCCGGGCGGGGGACTGGCGGTGGCCGACGCCTGGCTTGGCCGGGTGCTCGATCCGCTGGGCCGGCCCCTGGACGGGCGCGGCGCCCTGCCGCCCGGTGCGGCGGCACGTCCGCTCCGCGTTGCCGCGCCGGAAGCCACCGCCCGGGCGCGGCTGGGACCACGGCTGGATCTCGGGGTCCGCGCCCTCAACTGCTTCGCAACCTGCCGCATGGGACAGCGGCTCGGCCTGTTCTCCGGCTCCGGCATCGGCAAATCCACCTTGCTCTCCATGCTCGCGCGCCATACCCAATGCGACGTGGCGGTGCTCGCCCTGGTCGGCGAGCGCGGGCGCGAGGTGCGTGAGTTCCTCGAGGACGACCTGGGGGCCGACGGGCTGGCGCGCTCCGTCGTCGTGGTGGCCACGTCCGACGCGCCGCCGCTGCTGCGCCGCCAGGCGGCCTATGCGGCGATGACGGTCGCCGAGCATTTTCGCGACCAGGGCCGTTCGGTGCTGCTGCTGATGGACAGCGTGACGCGGTTCTGCCTGGCGTTGCGTGAGATCGGCCTGTCCGCCGGCGAACCGCCGGCGACGCGCGGCTACCCCCCCAGCGTGTTCGCCGAGCTGCCCCGACTGCTGGAGCGCGCCGGTCCGGGGTTGCAGCTTCCGGACGGAACGGCGGGCCAGATTACCGCCCTGTTTACCGTGCTGGTGGAAGGTGACGACCATAACGAGCCGGTGGCCGACGCCGTGCGCGGCATCCTGGACGGGCACGTCATCCTGGACCGCCGGATCGCCGAACGTGGCCGCTACCCGGCCGTGGACGTGCTGCGGTCGCTGTCGCGCGCGGCGTCGGGGTGCCTGGACGCCGAGGAGACCGCGATGCTCCGGCGCGCGCGCGGCATCCTGGCATTACATGAGGACATGGCGGACATGCTGCGGCTCGGTGCCTATCGCGCCGGTACCGACCCGGCCGTGGACGAGGCCGTCGTGCTGGCGCCGCGGATCGAACAGGTGCTGGGACAGGGGAAATCCGAGCGCAGCCTGATGGCCGAATCCTTTGCCTTGCTACGTTCCGCCCTGGCCGGAGACTGATCCCGTGGCGCGGGATCCCATGCAGGTGTTGCTGCGGCTGCGTGGCATTGCTCTCGACGCGGCACGCCGCGCGCTGGCCGATCGCCTGCGCGAGGAGATGGCGGCGGTGGCGCAATGCGCCGGCGTCGCGGCTGCCATCGCCCACGAGGCGGAGGTGCATCTGGGCCAGCCGGTGGCAAGCCGAATGGCCGAATCCTATGCCGCCTGGCTGGCGCGCGCCCATGTCCAGCGGCGTGACGCGCAGGCAGCGGCCCAGACTTGCGCCACGGCGACCGCCGAAGCGCGCGTGTCATTGAACGAGGCGCGAGCCGGAAGCCGGGCGCTGGAGGCGGTGCTGGCGCAGATTCAGGACACCCGCCGGAGCGCGGCGGCACGGCTGGAACAGCAGGCGGTGGATGAGGCGGCCGCCGCGTGCAAGCGGCCGGAACGCTGGAGCGGGTGACGGGAATCGAACCCGCATAACCAGCTTGGAAGGCTGGGGCTCGACCATTGAGCTACACCCGCACCGAACAAATTGTAGCGTGGGCGGATATGCGGTGCAACGCGTGCATCGGCAAGATGAGGCAGCACCTCGGACGGTTGCCGCTTCACGCCAACCCGCACGCCCGCGCCGCCGTCGCGATGACATCCAGCGAAGCCCGGCTGCCGTCCGCCTCGCCCTTCTCGAAATCGCCCTCGATCAGCGCCATCTGGTTGGTCACGTGCGCGAAGCACAACACCGCTCGCCCGCGCGCGCGAGCGAACGCATACAACGCCGCCGCCTCCATCTCCACCGCCAGCGCGCCGTGCGCCCGCGCCGCCGCGATCGCTTCCTCCGTCTCGCGATACGGCGCGTCGGTCGTCCACGTCGTGCCCCGCCGCAGCGTCACCGCCGCGCCCGCCAGCGCCGCGAACGCGCGGCCGGCTAGCGCCGGATCGGCCTCGGCGAACAGCGAGGGCGGCAGGTAGTGCCGGCTGGTGCCCTCGTCGCGCAACGCGCGGTCGATCAGCACGAAATACGGCGGCGGCGGCGCCACCGACGCGATCTGCCCCGCCGACGTCACGCTGACCAGCACCCGGCATCCCGACGCAAAGAGCTGCTCTGCCACCAGCACGGCGAACGGCGCCCCCACCGCCAGCCCGACGATGCCGATCGTCACGCCCGCATGCTCGATCACGTCCATGTCGGTATGGTAACAGGCCCAGCCCGCCGCGCGCCGCGCCCGCCCTGCCGTGCGCAACGCGCGCACGATGTCGCCGTCCGGATCGAGCGCGCAGACCGCCGGCACCGCCTCTTCCGGCACGCCGCGCTGCCGCCGTGCCTCGCGCAGCAGGTTCTCCGGCCGGAACACCGATGGCGAGTCGTAGTGCTTCTCCCCGAGGATCGTCGGCACCTCGTGTGCGTCGGCCATGCCTTCTCCCGCGGTCGTCACGCCGTTATGCTAGCGGGATGCGAGTGGGAGCGCGATCGGTGACGACCACGTTGCAGCGCTACGAACGCATTGCCAAATTCTACGATCTGCTCGATTTGCCGTTCGAGTACCGACGCTACCGCGCGATCCGGCCGCTGCTGTTCGCCGGTCTGTCGGGCCATATCCTGGATGCCGGCGTCGGCACCGGGCGCAACATGCCGTTCTACCCGCCCGGTGCCAGCGTGGTCGGAATCGACCTCAGCCCCGCCATGCTGGCACGCGCCGAGCGCCGCCGCTCGTTGTCCGCCGCATCGGTTGCACTGCGGCGGATGGACGTCACCAGCCTCGATTTTCCGGCCGGCTGTTTCGACGCGGCGGTCGCCACGTTCCTGTTCTGCGTGCTGCCCGGCGACCGGCAGGTCCCGGCGCTGCGTGAGTTGCGGCGTGTCGTGCGGCCCGGCGGAACGATTCGGCTGCTGGAATATGTGCGCCCGCGCCACCCGCTCCGGCGCCTGAGCAGCGTATTATGGGAGCCGTGGGTCGCCTGGGCGTACGGCGCCGGCTTCGACCGTCACACCGATTTGCATGTCCCCGAAGCCGGGCTGGAATTGCTCGACGCCAGGTTTGTGGTCGATGACCTGATGCAGTTGCTCACTGCCCGGGTTCCCGCCTGAAGCCAGCCTGGCACGCGGCCGCGAGGCGTGTGTAACGTCTTGCCGTTTCGCGAGACCACCATGCAGGCGGCCGCTCAACCGGTTCGGAATCGAGCCCGGAGGCCGAATTTTGGGGGAGTCAAAGGTCATGCGGCCGAATCCTCTGCACGACGCCGTGCAATTCTTGACCCAGGTCGGCTGGTTCACGCCGGTGTTCTGGCTGCTGCTGCTCGGCAGCGCCGCCATCGCCGGGTTCGCCTGGCGCGCCGACCCGGCGCAGCGCACCCCGCGCGCCGTTGCGCTTTGGCTGCTGCGCGTGCTGGTCGGCACCATGTGGTGGCAGCAGTCGCTGTGGAAAATCCCCCCGAATTTCGCCGGCCTGCGCTACTGGATGGAGCAGGAGGCGGCGCATGCGGCGGTTTTGTTGCAGGGCGAGCTGGTGCGGGATGTCGTGCTGCCGAATCTCGGGCTGTTCGGGCCGCTGGTCTATCTGGTCGAAGTCACCATTGGCGCCTCGCTGCTGCTCGGCCTGTTTTCGCGGGCCGGCGCCACGCTCGGCGGCCTGATGGGGTTGAATCTCTGGCTCGGCCTGTATTCCGCGCCGGGCGAATGGCCGTGGACCTACATGTTCCTGGTCATCATCCAGGCGCTGTTCGTCATTGATCCCCCGGGCCGGGTGCTGGGCGCCGACGTTCTGTTGCGGCAACGCATGGCCGCGGCGGTCCGCATCATTCCGGCCTTGTGCTGGGTGGCCTGACATGGATGCGGCGCGCCGGCGACTCATGCGGGCCTTGCCGGCGGCGGCAGCGGCAATGGCAGCGGTACTCGCCGTCGCGAAGCCGGCACGGGCGGCGACCTCCGTCGCGGAGCTGGTGCTCGCGTGCGACCTCACGCCCGGGCCGGCGATGCGCGCCGTCGGGAACGCCTATGGCAACACGGCCGGCGTGCGGGTCAATGTGTTCCCCACCGAACCCGGCCTCATTCTTCCCCAACTCGAACGCAGCGTGCAGAACGATATCGTCGTGGTGCGGGTCGCCACGCTCGATGCCGCCGTTCAGGCGGGCGCCGTCGCGGCCGGCGCGGCGCGTGGCGCGTGGAGCAACCGGCTGGTCGTCGCCGTGAAGCGTGGAGCGCCGGCCGCGCAAGGCAAGCCCATCGCGGTCTGCGACCCATCGCCGGCATCCGACATCGACGGGCCGGCCATCCTGGCGCGGCTGGGGCTGCTTCCCACCGCCGTGCAGGGCGTGATCGACACCGATACCGTCGTCGCCCTGCTGCTCGACGGTACCGCGAGGGCCGGGCTGCTGCACATGACCGATGTGCGCGCGCATCCGGCGCTGGATGTCATCCGCGTCGTGCCGGACGACATCCAGCCGCCGATCGCCTACGCCGCCGCCGTCACCAACCTCGCCCGTCGTCCCAATCCCGCGGACCTGGTGGATTTTCTCGTGACCGGCCGGGCAACTGCCCTGCTCGTCGCGCACGGGCTGGAGAAATCTTCATGACACCGGCGACACCGCCGCAACACGTGCAGACCCATGCCCTCGCCGTGCGCATCGCGCACTGGCTGATGGCGCTGTCGGTCCTGATCATGATCGGCAGCGGCTGGCGCATCTACGATGCCAGCCCGATCTTCGGATTCCGCTTCCCGGTCTGGGCCACGCTCGGCGGTGACGTCGAGACGGCGCTCGCGGTGCACAACGATCCGGGTGTCGCCACCGGCATCGCCTGGCATTTCGCGGCGATGTGGGTGCTCCTTGCCAGCTACCTGCTGTTCGTGTTCTGGGGCGTGTTCTCGGGTCATTTCCGGCGCGACTTCCTGCCGGTCGGACCGAAATCGTTCCTGCGCGACTTCCTGGCGGCGGCGCGCTTCCGGCTGGAACACCATCTCGGGGAATACAACGTCGTGCAGCGCGTCTTCTACTGGGGCGTGCTGGGCCTGGTCGCGCTGATGCTGCTGTCCGGTATCGCCATCTGGAAGCCGGTGCAGACCTATCCGCTGGTGCGGCTGTTCGGTGGCTTCCAGGGCGCCCGCGTCGTGCATTTCCTCGGCATGAGCGCGATCGTCGCGTTCCTGTTGGTGCACGTCGCGCTGGTCATCCTGGTGCCGCGCAGTTTCATTGCGATGGTGACCGGCCGCGCCGCGGAACCCGTGCGGCATCGCCAGGGGGAGAGCGTGCCATGACCTCCGACCGGCGACACCTGCTGCGCGGCGGATTTTCCCTCGGCGCGCTGAGCTTGCTGACCGGCTGCGACCTCAGCGACTCCGGCACGGTGCAGCGCGTGCTGGCGGGATTTTCGGCGTGGAACGACCGGGTGCAGGCCGCTCTGTTCAGCGGCACCCGTCTGGCGCCGACCTTTCCCGACGCGATGGCGGTGAAGGATTTTCGTTACAATGCCTGGTACGACGCGGACAAGGCGCCGGACCTCAAGGCGGCGGACTACCGCCTGATGCTGTCCGGCCTGATCGCCGACAAACGGCCCTGGACCGTGCGGCAACTCCATGCCCTGCCTCAGGTCAGCCAGGTGACGCGGCATGTCTGCGTCGAAGGCTGGAGCATGATCGGCAAATGGAGCGGCACGCCGCTTAAGACGTTCCTCGAACGGATCGGCGCCGACACCACGGCGAAATATGTCGGGTTCGAATGCGCCGACGGCTACTATGAGGGCATGGACATGCCGACCGCGCTGCATCCGCAGACGCTGATGGCGTTCCGCCTGTCGGACCAGATTCTCCCCCGCAAATACGGCTATCCATTCAAGCTCCGCGTGCCGACCAAGCTGGGTTTCAAGAACCCGAAATTCGTCACCACGATCTACGTCACCAACCAACGGCCGCGCGGCTTCTGGACCGATCGCGGCTACAACTGGTTCAGCGGGATTTAGCCATGCGCCGCGCGGAGCAATGCGCCATTGCGGTGATGGCGAAGGCGCCGCGGCCGAACCATGTGAAAACGCGCCTGGTGCCGCCGCTGACCGCGCACGAGGCTGCCGCATTGAATGCGAGCTTCCTGCGGGACGTGACGGAGAACATCCGCGAGGCGGGCAGGGCGGTGCCGATCGCCGGCTTCGTCGCCTACGCGCCGGCGGGCAGCGAGCCACTGTTCGGCGGCATGCTGGCGCCGGGCACGGGATTGGTGCTGGCCGACGGTTCGCTCGCCCTGCCGTCCGGGATCGCCGGCATTGGCCGCGCCTTGCTCCATGCGGCGGGGTCGCTGCTGGAACAGGGCTACGGCGCGGTTTGCCTGGTGAATTCCGACAGCCCGACGCTGCCGACGGCGTTCCTGCGTGAAGCCGCGGAAGCGCTGGCGCGGCCGGGCGACCGGATGGTGCTGGGTGTGGCCGAGGACGGCGGCTACTACCTGGTCGGCCTCAAGGCGCCGCACGCCGCGCTGTTCCAGGACATCGCGTGGAGCACGGACCAGGTCAGCGCACAGACGCTGGCGCGGGCGGCGACGCTCGGGCTGGAGGTGGTCACGCCGCCGCCGTGGTTCGATGTCGATGACCCGGCATCGCTGGCCCGGTTGGTCGAGGACCTGACGACGCCGCGGCGCGACGGGCCGACGCCCTACGCGGCACCCGCGACGCGGGCGTGCGTCGAGCGGATTGCATTGGCAGAGCGGGTGCGGGGGCAGCAAAGTTCCCCGTCCCCTTGTGGAAGCGCGTTAGGGGGAGGGGTTGGCGCGTGTCGCACGAACCCCTCCGCCTGACCTTGGTCCGCTTCGCGCCCCAAGCCCCCAAGGGGAGGGGGAATCTTTCAACGCCGGCACTCGCCGCCATCGGTGCCGCCCTCGTCGTCCTGGTTGCGCTGGGCCTGGTCATCCTTGCATGGAAAACCCTGCCGCTCGACGGCGGCTCCCGCACCCAGATGTTCGTCGCCACCCAATGCCTCGCTGGTTTGCTCTGGCTCCGTGCCATCGCGCTGGTTCGCCGAGCACCAACCCCGCCGCGCGCGCTGTGGATCGTGCTCGCCGCCGCGGTGGCGATGCGCGCACTCACCTTCGCCGCGCCGCCACTGCTGTCCTCCGACATCTATCGCTACGTCTGGGACGGTCGCGTGCAACGCGCCGGCATCAACCCGTATCGTTACTTGCCCGACGCGCCGCAACTCGCCTTCCTGCGCGACGCCACGGTGTATCCCCTCATCAACCGCGCCGATTACGCGCACACCATCTATCCGCCGGCGGCCGAGGCGCTGTTCGTGGTGGCGGCCCTGATCGCCCCCGGCGTTTACGGCATGAAGGCGATGATGACCGCGTTCGACGCGCTGGCGATCATCGCGCTGCTGCGGTTGCTGAAGCTGGCCGGGCGGGACCGCGCCGAGGTGCTGATCTACGCTTGGCTGCCCCTGCCGGTCTGGGAATTCGTCGGCAACGGTCACATCGACGCCGCCGCTTCCGGTCTGCTGGCGCTGGCGCTGCTGCTCGCCGCGTACGGCCGTTCGGCCCGCACCGGAATCGTGCTCGCCGCGGCGGCACTGACGAAATTTCTGCCCGCCGTGGTGCTGCCCGCGTTCTGGCGCACCCGCGACTGGCGGCTGCCGGTGGTGTTCGTGCTCTCCGTCGGCGCATTCTATGCGCCCTATATCGGGATCGGCTGGCGCGTGCTGGGGTTCCTCGGCGGCTATGTGAAGGAGGAAAAACTCGGCCACGGCGGGGGCATCTTCCTGTTGCAGGTGCTGGACCGCGTCGTGCCGTTGCCGCGGTGGGCCGCTGCCGGGTATGTCGCCGCGGTACTGGTGGTGCTTGCGGTGCTTGCCGCGCGCTACGTCTTCGCCACAAGCTTCCCGGCCGGCCCGGGGCCCCGTGCCGCATTGCAGGCACGCCAGGCTGCCGTGCTTGGCGCCGTCCTGCTGGTCGCACTGTCGCCGCACTATCCGTGGTATTTCGGCTGGCTCGCCCCGCTCGCCTGCCTGGCATCGCTCGCCAGCGTCTATTGGTTGCTCGCGGCGGCGCCGCTGCTCGCGCTCGGGCCGATCGCGCACCTGCTGATCCCCGCGGCGGTCTATGTGCCCGCCGCAGCTCTCGCCGTGCTTGATTTCCGCCGCCCCCAGCCAAGGAGCGACCGATGACCGCGACCACCCTGAAGGACCCGCGCCGCTATTTCGAAGCCGTCGCGCAGCGCGAGCAACACGCGGTGGCCCCGCCGGTGTGCCTCTATCTGGAGGTCACCAACCGCTGCAACCTGCTTTGCGAAACCTGTCCGCGCACCTTCGAGGAACTGGAACCGCCGGCGGACATGAGCTGGGAGCTGTTCACCCGGATCGTCGATCAGGTGCCCGACATCGCCCGCGTCGTGCTGCACGGCGTCGGCGAGCCGATGCTTGTGAAGTCCCTGCCGCGGATGATCCGCTATCTGAAGGACCGCGGCGTCCATGTGCTGTTCAACACCAACGGCACGCTGCTGTCCGCGAAAAAGCACCGCGAGCTGATCGATACCGGACTGGACGAGCTCCGCGTCTCGCTGGATGCCGCTGACGCGAAGACGTTCCTCGCCGTGCGGGGCAAGAATCTTTTTGCCCGCATCGTGAGCAACGTGCGAGGTTTCACCGCTTTGCAGCGCGAGCTTGGCATGACCGCGCCGCGCGTGTCGCTGTGGCTGACCGGGTTGCAGGAGACGGTGGACCAGCTTCCAGCCTTCGTTCGTCTTGCTGCCACGATGGGCGTGCGCGAGGTGTATTTGCAGCGGCTGGTGTTCGACGAGGCAGGCTATGGCATGGCGCGCGCGGAATCGTCGCTGTTCGAACAATTGCGCGCGCGGGAGACGGAAGCGATCGCGGAGGCGGAAAGGATCGCCGGCGAGCTCGGCGTCCGCCTCGACGCCTCCGGCGCCACCGAGCCGGGCCTGAGCCTGCAGCGGCAGGCGGAGCGGCAACCGTGGTCCACCTGTCGGCGGCCGTGGTCGCTGATGTATTTCACCGCGCACGGGCGCGCATTGCCCTGCTGCATCGCGCCGTTCTCCGCGCGGGGATATGAAAACTATACGTTGGGCGACGCGACGCAGCAGACGCTGCGGGAGATCTGGAATGGCCCGGCGTATCAGCATTTTCGCGGCGCGCTGCTGAGCGACGCGCCGCCGCGACCATGTGCCAATTGCGGCCTGCGATGGAGTTTGTGACGCCCGTCAGCGGAAGCGCGGCGCAAGGCAAAACAAAGAACTCTCCCCCTCCCTCAAGGGGAGGGAAGGGCTCAGCCCCACGGCCGGGCGTATAACCGTGTCATCCACTTCGCTCGCTGTCGCGGCCGTCATCCCCACCCTCAACGAAGCCGCAACCATCGCCGGGGTCATCGCGTCCCTTCCGCGCGACATTGTCCGGGAGATCATCGTCGCCGACAGCGCCAGCCGGGACGGCACGCCCGGCATCGCGACCGCTGCCGGTGCGCGCGTGATCTCGCTCACCGAACGCGGCTACGGGCGCGCCTGTGCCGCCGGCGCCGTGGCGGCCGGCGCCGATTGCGGCATCATCCTGTTCCTCGATGGCGACGGCGCCGATCGCGCCGACCTTGCCGGCATGCTGATCGCGCCGATACAGGCAGGCACGTATGATTTCGTCATCGGCTCGCGCGTGCGCGGCAACCGCGATCCCGGGTCGATGAGCTGGCACCAGGTCCTGGCCGGACGCCTCGCCGGTTGGATCATGTCGCTGCTGTATGGCGTACGCTACACCGACATGTGCGCCTTCCGCGCCATCCGCCGCGACGCGCTGGAGCGGCTGACCATGCGTGAGACCACCTATGGCTGGAACATCGAGATGCAGATGCTGGCGGCGCGCGCCGGCCTGCGCATCCTGGAACTGCCGGTGCCGTACCGCTGCCGCGCCGGAGGCCGCTCGAAGGTCGCCGGATCGCTGTCCGGCAGCCTGCGCGCCGGCTGGCGGATCGTGCTGACGGTCGCCCGCGTCGCTGCCGCGGCGCGCTGAGCCGCGGATGCGCGAAGCGACACATGCTCGAACCGCCGCCGCACCTCCGTCATCCCCGTACCGCCCCCTTACGACCCACGCGCGGACTTGGCGCCGGCCGGACCGACGAACCCGCAGCCTGCTCAGGCCGCACGCAGGCGTAGCCGGACCGTCGTGCCGCGCCCCGGCTCGCTGGCGAACACGAGCGTTGCTCCCATTGCGTCCGCCAGTTTGCCGCACAGCGCCAGCCCGGTGCCCATGCCCTGGTAGGGCCGGTCCGCACCGCTGTTTGCCTGGAAGAATGGTTCGCCGAGTTGACGCAGCACCTCGGCCGACATGCCGTCCCCGGTGTCTTCCACCACCAACGACAGGCTGCCATCCGCCATTTCCGTGGCAATATGCACGGAGCCGCCATGCGCAGTGAATTTTACCGCGTTGCCGATCAGGTTGTCGGCGATCCGCCGTACCGCCCAGGCATCGCCGATCGCCCACGATGCATCCGTCGCGATGCTGGTCGCGAGCGTGACGCCCCGCTCCGCCGCGCCGGCACGCGCGGCGTCGATCGCCTGGTGCAGGATGGCGGCGACATCAAAAGTTTCGGCACGCAAGGCTCGATCTTCCGCCTGTGCGAGATCAAGCAGATTCTCGATGGTCGCGAGCAATCGGCGCCCGGCGGAGCGCAGGTGCTCAAGCGAAATTTGCTGGTCCGGACGACAGTCCGCCAGCAGCAGCTCGGCAAAGCCGATGATCGCATTAAGCGGTGTGCGCAACTCGTGACTGAGATTGGCAAAGATCTGCGTCTTCATCCGGTCGGCGGATTGCGCCCGCAGGGTCTGCCATGCCAGGCGGTCCTGCATGCTGCGCGCGAGCCGAACCAGTGCCGCCGTCGTGAGGATCGCCGCAATCGACAGCGCGCGGTTCATCAGCGATGCAATGGCGAAATTCGCCACGGGAAAAAAGCAGCCGAGCACCACCATCGCGATCGCGCTTGCGGCCAGCCACCACACGCAACGCGGATTGCGGTACAGCACCGCGGTGCAAACCAGCGGGATATACAGGACGCCGAATGCCCAGGTGATGTTGTAAGCGAGGTCGGCCATGAAGGCGACAGCGCAGGCGACATAGATGATCCCGGCGAACCAGCCGCGCCACGGATGGTAAGGTAGCGCGACCACGCTGCTGTCCATGGCGGGCGGTCGCACGGCTGGTGGCACCGATGTCACCGTCATGTTGTGGCCCGTCAAGCATGCCAGACGCCGGCATTTGCAGCTAGCACGGCGCCGTGGCCAGCCAGTGCGTCAGCACCGCTGTCCCGGCGAGAAAATCGTCCAGCATCATGGCCTCGTGCGGATTGTGGCTGCCGTTGGCGTTGCGCACGAAGATCATGCCCGTCGGCACCCCACAGGCCGCGAACGCCGCCGCGTCGTGCGAGGCCGGACTGCCCAGCGCGAGGCTGGGAATACCGAGCGCCGCCGTCGCGTCGGTCAGCGCCGTGCGAATCGCCGGATCGACCGCGCCGACCGCGGCACATGCCTTGGCGCCACGATGGAACACCACGCCGCGGCGTTGCTCGATGCCGGCGATGATCGCGTCCACCGCGCGGTCGAGCTCGGCCAGCACCGTTTCGTCATAGGCTCGCACGTCCAGGCTGAAATGGAACACGCCCGGCACGATTGTCAGGCCGTGCACCGCCGGGTCGGTGTGGAAGCGGCCGAGCGTCGCCGCCATCGGCACGCCGCGTGCCTCGTGGTCCTCCCACAGCCGGTCGATCGCCATGGCGAATTCCGCGCCAGCCATGGCGGCGTCGCGACGGAAGCGCCGCGGCAGGCCGACATGGTCGTGGCTGCCCTCGATGCGCGCATCCGGATAGCGGAAATTGCCTGGAATGCCGGTGCAGATCGCCACCGGCCTGCCGGCCTCCAGCAGGCTCGGGGCTTGCTCGATGTGCAGTTCCAGATAGGCGCGCAGGGTTTGCGGGTCCAGAAAGCGCCGGCCGGCACGCAGCCCATCCGGGTCGCCGCCGCACGCCGCGATGTGGGCGGCCAGCGTGCGGCCGGTGTCGTTGCGCCGCACGTCCAGCGCGCCGTCCGGCAGGCTGCCGAGCGCGCCGCGGCTGCCGATATAAGACACCTGGAACCAGATGCTTTCCTCGGCGCGGATGGCCATCACGGTGACGTCGCATTCGGGCGTCCGGTCCAGCCGGGCCAGCGCGGCCAGCGCGACAAGGCCGGCCACCACCCCGGCGGCGCCGTCGAAATTCCCCCCGTGCGGCACCGAATCGAGATGTGAGCCGATCAGCATGCGCGGCGCCGCGCGGTCGCGGCCCGGCCGGGTCATGTAGAGATTGGCGGCAGCGTCGCGTTCGATGCCCAGTCCAAGCCGCCGCGCCGCTTCCGCCACCGTGGCGTGTGCGCGTTGCTCGCCGGCGCCGTACGGATCGCGCGTCACCCCGGGGTCGTCGCGCCCGTCCTCGCGGAGCAGGTCGAAGAGGGTGCGGGCGAAGTCGCGCTGTTCCGCGACCGCGGCGGCGATCTGTGCGGCGTCGGCCGGACCCATGGAACATTCTACCGTTGGCTGTGGCGAGCGAACGTTACCCTGCCCAAGGCCGATTGAGAACGCGCGGTGCTGATGTCCCCGCCTATGTCATGGCCGGCCCGCTTGGCCCGAGCACAAGTTCCGGCCGGGCGCGACGATGGGGCGTCCCGCGGCGTTCCCAAAAATTGTTGCGGCGGGCGGCCCCACGCCATCACGCACCGGACCTGAGTTGCCACCCACCAGGACCCAGGGCTGTTCAACTGCGCACGGAAGCGGCTTATCCCGATCTGCGTGGCCCCTGTCACGGCCGCCACCGTGCGCCCCAACAATGACCGCTGCTCGCCTCCGTCAGGCCGACAGATCTTCCTCCAGGATCGTGATATGCAGCGAGAACGACACCTCGCCGTCGTCCTCGTCCCGATGCAACGTCCCAAGGAACTCCTGTCCGGCGCGAACCTCGACCGAGGCGCCACGGGTCTTGGGTGCCTCGATATGGAGTCGGTCGCTGCCCAGGGTGGTGCGCAGGTACGCCTCGACCCGGGCAATATCCGACGGCTTCATCATCGCCTCTCTTTCGTCTGAACGCCTAGGCGGTACCGACGGTTCCGCCGCCGCGTACCTCGATTTCCGTCACCTGATCCCGCAGCCTCGCTTCCAGCACGTCGCCCATCCGGCCGGCGATCTGGGGTGACTGGCCCGAACGGGTGATCCCGGCGCAATAGATGTCCCGCAGACGACGGATCAATCCGTCCCGCTGCTCGCGTGGCCGCTCGATCACTTCCATGGCCAGTTGCTGCGTGGAGCCGTCGGCGTCAACCAGTCGCAGGATGGCGTGCAGGGCCGGGTGGGGGTTGTCCATGGCGTCCATGACTAGCACACCTGCAACCGCCATGCGACAGGCCGGCGTTGCCCTCACCGTGCCCGCGGGAGGCCGACCGGTCCCGCGGCAGGCTCGCCGCCGCGGAGGCTATGCGGCGGCCTGGTCGGCCAAGACGCGCTCCGCGGTCCGCGCCCGCGAGGGCAGCAGGAACAGGAAGATCACCGCATAGATCAGCACGTTGCCGAGCACGTCGCCGCGCACCCCGGTTCCCGCCGCGCTGTAAGGGCCGCCCCAGCCTTCCCCCGTCGTCCACACCGCAAGCGAGTAGAGAAAGCCCAGCGGCACGGACAGGCGCAGCCACCACCCGGTGAGCAAGCTGAGCGCAATCGCGGTTTCGACCAGCGCCACGACGACCGCGACCAGCATCGGTCCCACAATCTTCACGATCGCGATGACGAAGCCGATATAGGCCGCGATCCATGCCGGTTGACCCTGCACGGCCGGCGTGAGCTGGTCGAGGAAATGGGTCAGGAAATACGGGTCCCACTTGAGCGCGGCATCGAACGCCCACAGCAAGCCGAACAGCAGCCTGGCGACGGTCCAGACCGACGTCGTCGGCCGGTCGTTTGGGCCGAACCCGGCCTGCCGTGGGCGGGAGATCGCCGGTACCAGGCTCAGCACGAACACGAAGGCGATCGCATAGGCGGGGAACACGCCGGGATCGGTCTGCCCGCCGCCATACGGGTACCCGAGACCGCCGAGCGTGACCCAGCAGACGAGGCTATAGGCGATGCCAAGCCAGCAGGCCGCCCGCAGGCCGAACCGGAAAATCAACGACAGCCCGAGCAGCAGGGCGATCGCCACCATGCCGAGTGCGACCCATTGCGGGCCGATCCCGCCTACCGCCTGCTGGACCGCGAGGACACCGGGGCGCAGCCAGCCAGGCGCGTTCGACACCGTATGGGTGAGCACACCTGGCAAGCCGCCATGTTCGCCCTGACGGGGCTGCCAGATCCAAGCGGAAAACTGGAACCCCGCGTTCAACAGCCAGATCGCGCCGAACAGGGCCACGATCCCGCGGAACCGCTCGCTGGAACCGAAACCCCGGCGCCGTCCAGTGGCGTCGTTCGGCGCTGCCGGCGGATCAGTCCATGGTTGATCCATTTTGTTATCCCTGACGTGTTCGCGGATGGAGTCCCGCGCCGGGTCGGTCTTTTCCTCGGGCTATGCGCTGGCAATGTTCGCCGCCTCTGCCAGGATCGGCAGGCAGTGCGTCATGGCTGCGGAGTTCGCCGTTGCGTCTCACCCGCAGGTCCGCCTCGGTTCCCGACGACCAAGGCGACGCCCAGACACAAATGAGCCGGCTGTCATGGGACGGGCACAACTCCCGTCATCCCCGAGAAAGCGGGGACCCATGCCGCATGGGTCCCCGCTTTCTCGGGGATGACGGGGAACCGCGACCCGCGTCATGCGATTCGCCTGCTTCTGAGCGTCGCCTGAAGACTGAGCAGAACGGGCCGGCGCCGCAATGGCCCGGTAATGAAGATATCGTAATACCAATCGCCCGCAAGGCTGGTACCAGACGAAAGATTGACACTCGGCGGCCTTCGCCGGCCACGACGCGGTGGGCGGCGGCCGGCCATCGGTGCCGTATTCGTGATGGGCGCGCGCAGGATCGGCTGCTCGCCATGGCTGGCCGGCGCCGGCGATGCCGAACCCGACGCGGACCTGCGCTGCGGCGATGCCGCGCATTTGCCGCGTCACTGCAGCGAGCGTTTCGACCCTGACTGGAATCGCCAAGGCTCCTGTCATTGTGCGACCGGAGCGACGCGGTAATCGTCGCGCGCGACGCAGGCAATCGTTCCGGCCACGGTTTGCCTCCATCCCCTCTGGCTTCATGCTGCCGATCTGCCCAGAATGGGCCACGCCAGGAGGGAACGGCAGATGAAGATCACCGCGGTCGAAACGGTCTGGACCCGCATTCCGTTCGACATGGGCGGCAAGCCGGCGGCGGCCGGCGGGCTGGGCTGGCAGTCGATGAACACGATCTGGCTGCGCATCGTCACCGACCAGGGGGTGGAAGGCTGGGGCGAGGGCTTCGGCCACGCCTCGGCCGCGGCGACCAAGGCCGTGCTGGACGCCCAGCTCGCGCCGGCCATCCTCGGCCAGGACGCGCGCGACATTGCCGGGCTGCGCGCGCGCCTGTCCAAGGCGTTCCATTCGTTCGGCCGCAATGGCCCGCACGTATTCGCATTATCGGCACTCGACATCGCACTGTGGGACATCGCCGGGAAAGCCGCCGGCCTGCCGCTGTGGCGCTTGCTCGGCGCCACGCCGGTGGAGCGGCTGCCCAGCTACGCCAGCCTGCTGCGCTATGGCGACGCCGGCATGGTTGCCGCGGCCTGCGAACGCGCGTTGGCGCGCGGCTACCGCGACATCAAGCTGCACGAGATCACCGTGCCGGAGGTGCGCGCCGCGCGGCAGGCGATCGGACCGGAGGCGCGGCTGATGGTGGATACCAACTGTCCATGGACCGTGGCGCAGGCGCTCGACATGGCGCGCCGGATGCGCGACTGCGACCTGACCTGGCTGGAGGAGCCGGTATCTCCGCCGGGCGATCACGCCGGGCTGGCGCGGGTGCGGCGCGAGGGCGGCGTGCCGATCGCCGCCGGCGAGAACGCCGCCGGCCTGCACGATTTCCGCGCCGCGTTCGAGGCCGGCGCTCTGGACGTGGCACAGCCCAGCGTCATCAAGATCGGCGGCCCGTCGGCGATGCTGGAGATCGCCGCGCTGGCCAAGGCGTTCGGCGTGCGGGTAGTGCCGCACAACGCCTATTTCGGCCCCGGCTTCCTGGCGTCGCTGCACGTCAACGCCACGATCGCTCCGGATGCGCCGTTCGAGCGGCTGTTCATCGATCTGGAGGCCAGTCCGCTGCACGAACTGGTGGTGGCGGACAACGCCGGCGTGACGGTTCCGGCCGGACCCGGGCTGGGACGCGATCCGGATCCCGTCCTGCTGCGGCGCTACCAGCTTGCGGAACCAACCGTGCATCGGGCCTGAGCCTCTGCGTCGTCATCGCCGTCCTAGAATCGAGTCGCGGCCGAGCCGCAAGTGTCCCCCGTCCGGCACGCTCCGCTCGCCGATACGTTCCATGCTGCCGGGACGCGACAGCGGAGTACGGCGCCGCCTGTGATGGGCAACCATGAGCGACCCGATCGTCGAGCGGGTCGAGCGCTTCCGCCAAATCCGAAAATGCGGAAAGTCGAGCTGACGAGGCTGCCCGGCCCCGGCAACGGGGTCGGTCTGCTCCCGCGCCACCGCTGGGACCCGCCTCCATGACGGCGCATGATCGGCACCGGCGATTCGGGAGCCACAGCTCATGTCTGCCTTCATACTGGTGCTGGCGGTCATCGCCGCCGGTGCGGCGTTTGCCTCGCTGCTCATGGTGGCGCGCCAGGCGCGCACGTTGGCGGCGCTGCGGCTGCTGGCCGAACAATCGCTGACCGGTGCGCGCGCGGAAGCTGAAACGACCCGCGCCGTCCTGCGCGCCGCCGACACCGGCACCGCCGAACGCATCATGGGATTGCGCGCTGCTTACGACATGGCAATGGAACAGATGCGCACGGTGCTGTCGCGCGAGCAGGGGGAGCTGCGGCTGGCGCTGGCCGAAGCGCAGCGCAAATCGACGGAGCAGATCGGCGCGCAGTTCGAAACCACGCGCGGCATGGTGGAAGCGAAACTACGCGAGATGCGCGAGGGCAACGAGACCAAACTCGCGGAAATCCAGAAGACGGTGAACGAGCAGCTCCACGCCGCGGTGGAGAAGCAGATGAACGAGAGCTTCAACCGCGTCATCGACCAGTTCGCCGCGGTGCAGAAGGCGATGGGCGACGTGCAGGCAGTCACCGCGCAGATCGGCGACATCAAGCGGCTGTTCGCCAACGTGAAGACACGCGGCGGGTGGGGCGAGACACAAGTGCGCGCGATGCTGGACGACATACTGCCACCTGGCGCCTACGAGACCAACCGCAAGGTGCGGCCGGACAGCGACGAGGCGGTGGAGTTCGTCGTCATCATGCCGATGCGCGGCGAGGACAAGCCGCTGCTGCCGATCGACGCCAAGTTTCCGGTGGAAGACTACGAACGGCTGCTGGCGGCATCCGAAGCCGGCGACGCGGAGGGCGAACGGATCGCCACCCGCCGCCTGGAGCGTGCGGTACGCGAACAGGCGAGGAAGATCGCGTCGAAATATATCAATCCGCCGGTGACGGTGGAGTTCGCGATCATGTACCTGCCGACCGACGCGTTGTATGCCGAAGTCGCGCGCATCCCTGGACTGATCGACGAGATCGGCCGCGAGTGCCGCGTGCTGGTGCTGGGCCCGTGCCTGTTTCCGGCGCTGCTGCGCACCATCCATCTTGGATTCGTCACGCTGGCACTCGAACAGAAGGCGGACCAGATCCGCGACCTGCTGGGGGCGACGAAGCAGGAGATGCTGAACATGGACAAGGTGCTGGACACGCTCGCCCGCCAGGCGGGCAGCTTCAGCAACACGATCGAGCGGGCGCGCGTGCGCACCCGCCAGATCGGCCGCAAGCTGCGCAGCGTGGAGGCCGTGGACGCAGCGCAGGCAGAGCAGTTGATGGAGCTGGACAGCGAGGACCTGACCTCGCCCGCCGAAGCGGCAGACGTCGAGCCGCGTTAGCGCCGAAGGTGACGGTGCGGCGGGACGGCCCGATCCCCCTCACGCTCGGCGCTAACCCGGCTCGACGTCTGCCGCCAGGTGCGGGACAGTATTGGCCGGGCCTCCGCCGGTTACGTCAGGTGCGGCAGCGCCAGCCAGTCCTGGCTCTGCATCTCATCCAGCCGCGACGCGGTGCGCTCGAACATCCTGGCATTCTCGCCGCGCCGATAAAGCTGGTCGGGCATCGCCGCCGCCGAGGCCAGCAGCTTCACCCGGTGGTCGTACAGCGTATCGATCAGCACGATGAACCGCCGCGCCACGTCGTAGTTGTCGGGCGACAGGCGCGGAATCGCGTCCAGGATCAGCGTGTGGAAATGCGTCGCCAGCGCCAGGTAGTCGCCGGCGCCCAGCGCGGTGCCGCACAACCGCGAAAAATCGAACCGCGCAACACCTTCGGCGGCCAGCGGAACCACCAGCTTGCGGCCCATCACCGTCAACGTCCGCGGGTGCGGCTCCGTGTTGCCGGACAATTCGGCGAACGCGGCGTCCAGTGCCCGGCCGGCGCGGGCGTCCGCCGGCACGTGCCAGGTGGACAGGCCGCGCAGCCGCGCCCGCCGGAAGTCGCGCCCGGCATCCAGCATCAGCACGTCGAGCTTCTGCTTGATCAGCGCGATGAACGGCAGGAACGCATCGCGCCCCGGCTGGCCCTTGAACAGATCGTCGGGCGCAACGTTCGACGTGGCCACCACCACGACACCGCGCTCGAACAGCGCCTGGAACAGCCGCCCGAGGATCATCGCATCGGCGATGTCGTTCACCTGGAACTCGTCGAAGCACAGCAGCGCCGCCTCGGTGGCGATCGAATCGGCGAGCGGCGGGATCGGGTCCTCGGTTTCCGGATGCGCGCGCCTGATGGCGTGGAAGCGGCTGTGCGCGTTCTGCATGAAGCGGTGGAAATGGATGCGCCGCTTGCGCGGCACGTCGGCGGCGGCGAAGAACAGGTCCATCAGCATGGATTTGCCGCGCCCCACCTCGCCGACCAGGTACAGCCCGTCCGGCCGATCCTCGCCGCCTTCGTCGGTGGTCCTGCGGCGCAACAGCCGGCCGAGCAAGCCGCCGCCGTTGCCCGGCCGCGGTGACGGGTCGTAGCCGCGCAGCCTGGCCCACAGCGCCTGCAACCGTTCGGCCGCCAGTTGCTGCGCGGCGTCCGGCGCCAGTTCGCCCGCTGCCACTTTGGCCCGATAGGCCGGCAGCGGACCACGCGACGCGGGGTCGATCGGGAGCGCATCCATCACGGGACGCCGCAGATAGCGCGTCCGGACGCGCCCGCCTAGTGCCGCACGCTGGATGTCAGCGGGGTGGGTAGCGATCCAGTTTGAATGGGTGCAAAGGGTCGGATGCGGCGGCTCACGCCAGTGGACACCGCTGCCGCCGCTTTGGGTGGGGAGCGGATGTTCGCGAGACGGGCCGTCATGTGGAGGATTGGCCGTTCGAGTTGTCCAGGCGTTCGTGACCCGGCTGTTCTCGCGGGCTGGCGTCTCTTTTGTGAGATCGAAGCGGCCGGGCACAAACGGATTGTCGCAGGCGAGGCACACTGGTAGCGATTAGGCATGCTGACAAGAATCGAGATCGACGGGTTCAAGACATTCGAGGGCTTCAGCCTGGATCTGGAGCCCCTTACTGCGGTCGTTGGGCCGAACGCGAGTGGTAAGTCCAACCTGTTCGACGCGCTTCGGTTTCTGTCTCTTCTTGCACAATACGATGTTCGGACCGCAATGCAGGGTCTGCGAGGCGAGCCCGAGGAACTCTTCCGGCAAACACCAAGTGGCATTTCCGACTGCATGTCATTCGCGGCGGAGGTGCTTCTCAGCCGAAGGGGTGTGGACGCTTTTGGAACACGCTACGAAACACCGGCGCAGCGCCTCCGTTATGAGCTGAAACTCGCGCTGGTCCAGACCGCTGAAGGGGCACCCAGAGGAATATTTGTGCGTAATGAAAACTGCCGCCCAATCGCGCGCAAGGACGATCGAGCGACCTATCTGCACAGCGCCAGACTCAACCGCAATGCTCGTGTGAACCCGTTTATTGAGCTGGCTGATAGTGGTGACGCAATTTTGGTGCGCCAGGATGGCCGCCAGAAACACGGTCGCCCGATGCAGCTTTCGCTGAAAGAAGCCTCTCGAACAGCCCTTTCAACTATTACGACAGCGGAATTCCCTCACCTCTATGCCCTTCGAGAGATGCTCACGAGTATTCGGTTTTTAGAGATAAACCCCCGAGCGGCGAGAGGCGCGAACGACCGGTTCGAAGACCGTGTCTTGAAGCCTGACGCATCGAATCTGGCGGCTGTCTTGGCCCATCTGAAGGAAAAGACGGCGAATGAGCATCGTCCTGATGGCGTACTGTCCGACATAGCCGCCGATCTTGCCTCACTGGTTCCTTCGGTTCGCCGACTCAAAATCCGGAATGATGCAAACGAGAGACAATATTCCTTCAGCCTGGAGTTTGACGGCGATCTGGTGTTCAGTTCCCGGGTGATCTCCGATGGCACGCTAAGACTGCTGGCCCTGCTGACAATTCTCAATGATCCCGACCGGCGGGGCACACTTTGCTTCGAGGAACCGGAAAATGGCGTGCACGAAGGGCGCGTGCCTATGCTGGTGGAGTTTCTCCGAAGCGCGGCTAACGTTTCCACGGATCCCGAGATACCCTCTTTCCAGATCCTGCTGAACACTCACTCGCCAAAGGTCATGGCAGAGCTGACGGACCGTGAGATCGTGGCGGCTGACAGCGTGGTCAGCATTGACCCTGCCAGTCGCGTTCGTACCACCAGAACACGCATGCGCACAGGAATTCATCCCCCCAGTGACTTGTTTGACCAGGAGATGCACCTTTCCAGACCCGAAGTTGAACGCTTACTGCAAAAACTGACCGACGCCGCATGACCTACGTGAGCTGGGCTGCCCTCTATGAGGGTGCAACCGATCAGGCCTATTTCGAGCTGCTGATTCCGCGTGTGATCGAAGATATGATTATGCTGCGTGGAATCAGGCATTCCACCGTTCCACCCGCTCCTGCGGTAAGATTGCAGCGAGGGGCGGTTGAGCAGGTCGCACAAGAGGCCTGCTCGGCGAGAGATGCGTTTCACCTCGTATTCATCCATGCCGATACAGGCGGCCGCGCCCTTGAGGCTGATTTGGAGGAGCGCTCTGTCCGCTATTGCGAGGCCATGCATGTTGAATGTAACTGGCCTGCTGTTCGTTGCATCACGATTTCACCACGTCGCGAAACGGAGGCTTGGATACTTGCCGACCCCCAAGCCGTCACCGCAGCGCTCGGATATCTCGGTTCACCCGGCTCTATCGGATTACCCGGCGACGCGAACCAGGCCGAGCGGCTCGGTGACCCAAAGGCTGTTCTGAAAGAGGCGATGATTAAGGTGCGGGGCAGACGCCGCTACCCCGATGTCAAGCAGATATTCCCCGCAATCGCTCAGCGGCAGTCGCTGACTAAGCTTCGCTTGGCGAGGTCATTCGCTGCGTTCGAGGCCAGTCTTCTGGCGGCTCTCGCCGATCTCGGGTGCATCTGAGAACTCATCTCAAAGCATGATTGATAGTCTCTGTTCTGGCCGGAAGCGGCGGGGTCGAGTGAAAGCACAAATGTTCGCTCCGGGTCGATTCCGCCTGTGAGACCCACGCGACCGGGCCACCCCTGTTTTGAATCGGCGGGTGGCGTTCAAACCGACCCACCCCGTAGTCTGGTCTGAGACCCGTGGCTTACCACCGCAACGAACCACCGGTCCGTCCCGGTAGCCCCCGCCCGCCGCCGCGTCTCCGCGCAGCCGCACGCCAGCGGCCCGCCCCATCCGCGACCAGCCCGGCACCTCCGTAACCCCCCCCATTGACAACTTTCCCTATATATGCTTAGAATCCTATCAAATGCCCGCCACCGCCTCCCCTCCCGAGCCAACCCCCCACCCCGATCCCGATCGGGCCCCCATCAGCGCGCCCACCCCCCACCGCTTCGCCAATCTGCTCCGCCGCGTGTTCAACTACGGCAAGGAGCTCCTCATCGCCGTGCGCCTGCGCGCCGCCTGCCCGGAATTCCCCCGCCTCGCCAAACCCTTCGGCACCACCGACCTCCAGCGCATCCTCGCCCGCATCT
>DATLQW010000195.1:0-4814 GCA_035535035.1 Acetobacteraceae bacterium | reverse complement strand
AGCAGCGTATCGTCATCGTCAGCGGGCATGGCAGATTCTGTCCGGGTGCCTGGGTTGGTGTCAGCACCCAATCTCTAGGCGATTCCAGACACTTGTACCATGCCCGTCAGCGAATCCCTGCTATGCGGTGAATAAGATGGGTTAAGCGTCTGCACCACAATATGCAACGAAATCCGCCAGACCCGGAAATCGGTTGTCATCAATCACGTCGCCGAGGATGAAACCTATAGCGGGCATCCGACCCCCGCGATATACGGCTTCCAGAGTTATATCTCGATGCCGATTGTCCTTTCGGACGACACGTTCTTCGGCACTCTTTGCGCAATCGACCCCCGGCCGGCCCGCTTGAACACACCGGAGACGGTCGGCATGTTCAAGCTCTTCGCCGCCCTGATCGCCCTCCATCTCAATGCGATGGAGCGCGTGAATTCGAGCGAGGCCAGCCTTGTGGGTGAGCGCAATGCGTCGGAGTTGCGCGAACAATTCATCGCGGTTCTCGGGCATGACCTGCGCAATCCGCTTGCCGCGATCGGCGCCAGCGCCGACGTGCTTTTGAGGACTCCGCTGGATAAAAGAGGCTCCCGCATGGTCAGCCTGATCCAGCAGAGTGTCTTCCGGATGTCAGGCTTGATCGATGACGTGCTGGATTTCGCGCGGGGCCGCCTGGGCGGCGGCTTCGCATTGGACAACAACGCCAACGCCCCGGTGGGGCCGATTCTGCGGCAAGTGATCGCGGAGCTGCGCGCCGTCTGGCCGAATCGGGTCATTGAATCGCAGTTCGCCATATCCGAGCCGGTGCATTGCGACCATAAGCGCATTGGCCAGCTCTTCTCAAACATCCTCGGCAACGCCCTGACCTACGGCTCGTCAGACATGCCGATCCGGGTGAGCGCCACGGCCGACGGAGACGTCTTTGAGCTTTCCGTTGCCAATTCCGGTGCACCAATTCCGCCTGCCGCCCTGGAACGCCTGTTTCAGCCGTTCTTTCGCGAGGCAGCCCGCTCCAACCAGCAAGGATTGGGCCTCGGCCTGTATATTGCCTCGGAGATCGCCCGCGCCCATGGCGGACAGCTCGCCGCGGCGTCCTCACCCGACGAGACGCGCATCAGTTTCCGGATGCCGCTTGCCTGATTGCGATACGTTCCCAGACTCCATAAGCGTCGGGTCACGCCAACCGCCCGAAAGGCTGACTCGTCAGGCGGCCGGCCACACAACATTCATGTCATTGCGGGGAGCGGTGCGACGACGCAATCTCCCGCCCGTTGGCGTTGCGCCGCGCAGCTCCCGCGCCGCGGCGCGCCGTCAGCCCCGCAGTACCATGACCATCGTCGATCCCAGCGCCGCCGGGCTTTCCGCGACATGGATGCCGGCGGCGCGCATCGCCTCCATCTTCGCCGCCGCGGTGTCGCGCCCGCCGCTGATGACCGCGCCGGCATGGCCCATGCGCCGGCCCGACGGCGCGGTGGCACCGGCGATGAAGCCGACCGTCGGCTTCTTCACCGTCTCCTGCGCCAGGAACTCGGCGGCCCTGATCTCGCTCTCCCCGCCGATCTCGCCGATCATGACGATCTGGTGCGTCTCCGGGTCGGCGAGGAACATCTCCAGCACCTCGATGAAATCCGTCCCCTTCACCGGATCGCCGCCAATCCCCACGCATGAACTCTGCCCCAGCCCCGCCGCCGTGGTTTGCGCCACCGCCTCATAGGTTAGCGTACCGGAACGCGACACGATGCCGACCGTGCCGCGGCGATGGATGTGCCCCGGCATGATGCCGATCTTGCACGCATCCGGCGTGATCACGCCCGGGCAGTTCGGCCCGATCAGCCGCGACTTCGATCCGGTCAGCGCCCGCTTCACCCGCACCATGTCGAGCACCGGAATGCCCTCGGTGATGCAGACGATCAGCGGGAGCTCCGAATCGATCGCCTCCAGGATCGCATCCGCGGCATAGGGCGGCGGCACGTAGATCGCGGTGGCGGTGGCGTGCGTCGCGGCAACCGCCTCGGCCACCGTGTCGAACACCGGCAGCCCCAGATGCGTCGAGCCGCCCTTCCCTGGCGTCACCCCGCCGGCAACCTTCGTCCCATAGGCGATCGCCTGTTCGGTGTGGAACGTGCCCTGCGCGCCGGTAAAGCCTTGGGTGATAACGATCGTGTTGGCATCGACGAGCACCGCCATGTCAGCCACCCTCCCGCACGGCCTTGACGATCTTCTCCGCCGCGTCGGCCAGGTTGTCCGCGGCGATGATCGGCAGGTTGGACTTGGCCAGGATCGCCTTGCCGAGATCGACGTTGGTCCCCTCCAGCCGCACCACCAGCGGCACCGACAACTGCACGTCGCGTGCTGCCGACACCACGCCGTCGGCGATCACGTCGCAACGCATGATACCGCCGAAGATGTTCACCAGGATGCCTTCGACGTTGGGATCCGACAGGATGATCTTGAACGCCGCGGTGACGCGTTCCTTCGTCGCGCCGCCGCCGACATCGAGGAAGTTCGCCGGCGCCGCGCCATACAGCTTGATGATGTCCATCGTCGCCATGGCGAGCCCGGCGCCGTTCACCATGCAGCCGATATTGCCCTCCAGCGCCACATAATTGAGGCTGTACTTCGCGGCTTCGAGTTCCTTGGGATCCTCTTCGGCCTCGTCGCGCAGCTTTTCCAACTCGTGATGGCGGAACAGCGCGCTGTCGTCGAAGCTGACCTTGGCGTCCAGCGCCATCACCGCGCCGTCGCCGGTGACCACCAGCGGGTTGATTTCTATCACCGAGCAATCGAGCGCCGTGAAGGCGGCATACAGCGCCGGCAGCAGTTTCGCGAACGACGCCGCCTGCGCGCCCGACAGGCCAAGCCCGAAGGAAAGCCGGCGCGCATGGAAGCCCGAGATGCCGGCGGCCGGGTCGATCGCGACGCGCTGAATCCGTTCCGGATGGTGCGCCGCGATCTCCTCGATGTCCATGCCGCCCTCGCTGGAGGCGATGACGGTGATCCGCCCGCTCACCCGGTCCACCAGCAGCGACAGGTACAGCTCGCGGGCGATGTCGCAGCCGGCCTCGACATAGACGCGGTGCACCGGGCGTCCGGCGACGCCGGTCTGCCGGGTAATCAGCGTGTGGCCGATCATCGCCTCGGCATGGGTGCGCACCTCGTCCAGCGAGTGCGCCAGGCGCACGCCGCCCTTGCCGTCCGGGTCGCCGGCGAAGTGGCCGGCGCCGCGTCCGCCGGCGTGCAACTGCGCCTTCACGACATAGACCGGGCCGGGCAGCTTGCGCGCCGCTTCGACCGCCTCGTCGGTGGTCCAGGCGACATGGCCATGCGGCACCGCCACGCCGTAGCGCTTCAGCAATTCCTTGGCCTGGTATTCATGGATGTTCATGTTGTGCTCATTGGCGCGGGTGGGGCGACGGTGGGCAAGGTGGGGCAAGGTCCTCCCCCTCCCCTTGAGGGAGGGGGAGCATTCGGTGATGACCGCCGCACATTACCGTGTCAGCCGAGCAGCTTCTTCGCCGCCTCGATGAGTTCGCGGACGGTGCCGCAGGATTTGTCGAATGCAGCCTGTTCGGGCCCGTTCAACTCGATTTCGACGATCCGCTCCACGCCGCCCGCGCCGATCACCACCGGCACGCCGACATACATGTCCGTGATGCCGTACTGCCCGGTGAGATAGGCGGCGGCGGGCAGCACGCGCTTCTTGTCCTTCAGGTAGCTTTCCGCCATGGCAACCGCCGAGGCCGCGGGCGCATAGAACGCACTGCCGCGCTCCAGCAGCTTGACGATCTCGCCGCCGCCGTCCGCGGTACGCTTGACGATGGCGTCGATCTTCGCCTGCGTGCTCCAGCCCATCTTCACCATATCGGGCACCGGGATGCCGGCCACCGTGGAGTAGCGGGTCAGCGGCACCATCGAATCGCCGTGGCCGCCCAGCACGAAGGCCGTGACGTCCTCCACCGACACGCCGAACTCCTGCGCCAGGAACAGGCGGAAGCGCGAGCTGTCCAGCACGCCGGCCATGCCGACCACGCGGTTGGCGGGCAGGCCGGATTTTTCCTTCATCACCCAGACCATGGCGTCGAGCGGATTGGTGATGCAGATAATGAACGCGTCGGGGCAGTTGGCTTTGATGCCGGCGGCGACCTCGGCCACCACCGCGGCGTTCTTGCCGATCAGGTCGTCGCGCGACATGCCGGGGGTGCGCGGGAAGCCGGCGGTGACGATCACCACGTCGGCGCCCTTGATGGCGGCGTAGTCGGAGCCGCCGGTCATCAGCGCATCGAACCCGTCCACCGGGCCGGACTGCATGATGTCCAGCGCCTTGCCGGCCGCCACGCCGCCGAACACGTCGAACAGGACGACGTCGCCAAGTTCCTTCAGGCCGATCAGGTGGGCGAGCGTGCCGCCGATATTGCCGGCGCCGATGAGGGCGATCTTGTTGCGGGCCATATTGGGTGTCCTTGCCGGTGGCGCCGATTGGGGTGCCGTTGGAAACAGGCGCAGCCCGCCGGGCGTTGCCCCGGGGAGGACGGGACGGTCCGGAAGGCGGGCTTTCCTAGCCCATCCCGGCAGGCGGCGGCAAGGTGGTGCGGTGCAGCATTGGGGGGAGCGGACTCCGAATCTCCGGCCTGCAGCGTGGTCCGGACAATCGCGGGTCGGGCCGGCTGTCCAAAATGCCTGCTCTAAGAGTCCGACTCGAATCTCAACCCCAACGAGCCAGCCGCCTGACGAGCAGCATGACGCAGGCGGCATGGAGGAAAGCGGTAGCAGAGGCGATGGTGGCCTCGAAATCCTTGGCGAGGCGGCGGTTTCGATTGATCCAG
>DATLQW010000194.1:0-22661 GCA_035535035.1 Acetobacteraceae bacterium | reverse complement strand
GGTGTCGTACGAACGAATGGGCGACCTCTATCGCACGCTCGGCCAGGGCGAGGCGGCGCGCGATGCCTATGCCAAGGCGCTCGAAATCCGCGAGCGTCTGGCGCGCGCCGAACCCGATCGCGCCGACTACCAGCGCGACCTTGTCGCCTCGCTGGTGCGGCAGGCGGAGATGACAGATGGCGCGGCGGCGCGGGCGCATTTGCAGCGCGCGCTGGGGATCGTCGAGGCGTTACAGGCGAGCGGGCGGCTCGCGCCGGCGGACGCCGGGATGCTGCCGGCGCTGCGGCGAATGCTGGACGCGTTGCCGCCCTGACCGGTCGCCGCCGCATGCAACCCGCCCGGTCGCGCATACGCACAACGGTTCCGGACTGACGCTCGCCGCCAGACCGTCTAGGGTTCGCCGGACGACGGGCACCGTGACGAACGCGTAGGACCACGACGTCGCCGCGCACGACGCGGTAGCGAATGACGTAGGGGCTGACGCTGAGCAGTTCCCGCATGTCGGTTCGCCGCACAGTCCGACCACGATGCGGGAACATCGCACGGCTGTTGCCGGCCGCGATCAGCCGCGCGGCCAATTCGTCGGCGGCCCTTGGATTGAATTGCGCGAGGTAAGCCCGGATGACCCGCAGATTGGCGAGGGCGTATTCCGTCCAGACAACCCGGCTCAACGCGGCTGCGGAGTCGGGCAGGGCACCTCGTCAGGCTTCCCCCAGGATTGCAGCCACTTCACTACCTCCGCGTGCGGCACAACCCGGCCCGCCGCGTAATCAGCCTCCGCCTCGGCATCGAGGCGGGCCTCCGTCGCTTCGTCGGGCGGGATAGCGAAGATCGATCTCGGCTTGGGTTCGGCCATGCGCAGCTTTTTGAGGCACTGAGATGTAGCATCTTTCAGGGCAAACGAAACCGGTGTCGGGGACGCCTTTGCGGAACGCCCGACAGCCACCGTCGCACGGCTGCCGATCCATCCGGCCAGACCGTCAGGTTGTGCAGCTCCGCCGTCGGCACGCCCCGCAACGCCGCGATCCAGGATCGCGCGATGAGGAACCCGGCATTTCGCGTCGTCACGATCTCGATGGCGTCGCGGTCGGGCACGTAGCGGACGGCTTGTGCGCGCGCTTTCGCCCGTGCCTCCGCCTGGCCTGCCGCGAGCGCCGCCGCACAGTCGCTGTTGTCGATCCGATGCCGGCTCGCGGCCGCTTGCTCTCCTCTGTTGCCGATCCGCCGCGAACGGGCACTGGCACAATCAGTGCGGGAGAACATATAAGGAACCGAACGACCAGGACAGGCACCATGCTCACCAATTGGCCTCCGGCCCAAGACAACCCGCTGCCCCAGAACCGCATCCATCCGCCGCAAGACCGCCCAACGTCCGCGGGCGACGCTCCACCCAAGGCCGCCGCCCTGCCCAAATGCCGCGGCAACCCCAGCCTCGCGCTTGTCCGGCGTTGCGGCGCCCGCACCCGAGCCGGCTGCCCCTGCCGCGCCCCGGCCATCCACGACAAGGTGCGGTGCCGCATGCACGGCGGCCGCAGCACCGGCCCCCGCACCCCGGAGGGCATGGCCCGCCTCCGTGCCGCCCGCACCACCCATGGCGGCTACAACGCCGACGCCCGCGCCTTCGATCGCCACCACGTCACCTTCCTCCGTCGCAGCAGCGTGCGCCTGAGCGCGGCGATTTACTGCGGCCTTCTGCCACCCGAGCTCGCCGCTCGCATGACGCCGATCGCGCCGGAGCTGCGGTGGCCGCCCCGGCCGACACGCGGCATCACCCGGGCGGAGGACCGCGCGATGCTGCAAGCGGAGACCGAAGCCCTCGCACCCTGGAAGCTGGCCATCGCTCAGGCCCGGCAGGCGAGGCGCCCGGGCCGCGCCGGGCCGGGCGCACGGCGCGGCGCGTTGACGGCAGCGCAGGCAAGACCCCTTGCAGCAGAACCGGTGGCGGACGCGGCTGGCACGGCCTCGCCGGCATCGCCTGCCGTCCCTCCGGCAGCACAGCCAGAACCCCGTGCACCAATTCAGCCGGCCCCCGCCCAGGTTGCCCTGCAACAGGCGCCTTGCAGCACCGGTGCGCCAGCGGCAGCAAAACCAGAATGCGCCGCACGCGGCGTGCGCGGCGCCTCGGTCCCGGCCCGGTTGGCGGCGCGGCCAAGAGCCCATGCACCAGAACGGGTGGTGGCCGCGGCTGCCACTGCCCCGGCGGCCCCGCCTGCCGCTCCGGCGTCAGCGCGGGCAGAACCCCTTGCACCAATTCCGTCGCCCCCCACCCGGGCGGCTCGGGACCAAGCGCTGGCGGGCGCCGGCGCGGCACCGGCGGCAAAAGCCCATGCAACAGGACCTGCCGCGGGCGGGGCGAGCAGCGCCCCGGCGCCGGTCCGGTTGGCGGCGCTGCCAAAAGCCCATGCACCTGAAGGGCAGCCTGCCCGCCACGCCCTATCGCGCAGCGATGCAACGGGGGCGATTGCGCAACACGGGAGAAGACCCCATGCACCAGTGACGGCCGCCGCCGTCACGCCCCGCACCGACAATGCCGCCATTCGCCGCGCTTCCGCCCAGTGGCGCGCGGCGCAGCGTATCGCGGCGCAGCGTATGCTGGGCCGGTCATGAGATCGGCAGCGCCATGACGGGCGGTTGCCTCCGCCCGTCGGGTACGCTTCGCTACCGCCGCGACACAAGCAGGAGCCTGCCGATGCGTGTCTCGGTCGTCCAGATGAACCCCGGCGCCGATAAACGGGAGAATATCGACCAGGCGCGCCGCCTGATCGGCGAGGCGGTCGCGGCCGACCGCCCCGACATCGTCAGCCTGCCCGAAGTCTGGGACAGCCTGGGCGGCGACCGTGCCGTGCGCAACGCCAACGCCGAGACGCTGCCGCCGCAAGGCTCCAACGAGCCCGGCGGCCCGGCCTACGAGTTCCTGCGCGAGACCGCCCGCGCCACCAAAACCCACGTGCACGGCGGCTCGATCATCGAAACCGGATCGGAGAAACTGTTCAACACCACGGTGGTGTTCAACCCGGACGGCACCGAGCTCGCCCGCTACCGCAAGATGCACCTGTTCGACATCGTCGCGCCCGACGGCACCGGCTATCGCGAGAGCAACACCTACGGCGCCGGCGACGCGGTGGTGACCTACCAGGCCGACGGGGTAACAGTCGGCTGCGCCATCTGCTACGACATCCGCTTCCCCGACCTTTTCTGGGCCCTGCGCGAAGCCGGCGCCGAGCTGATCTTCCTCCCCTCCGCCTTCACCCTGGCCACCGGCAAGGACCACTGGGAGACCCTGCTCCGCGCCCGGGCCATCGAAACGCAATGCTGGTTCGCCGCCCCCGCCACCTGGGGCAGACACCTCGAAGGCAAGGGCGAACCCCGCTTCACCTACGGCCACTCGCTGATCTGCGATCCGTGGGGCCACGTGGTGACAAAGGTCTCCGACGGCACCGGCTGGGCCACCGCCCGGATCGATCCGGCTGTGACCGCCCGGGTGCGCCGCGACATGCCGGTGCTGCAACACCGGAAGCGCCTTTGAACGACCAGCCTCAGGTTGCGGCGCCAGGCGGGCAGGAGGTCTTCATCCCCGGCCGCATCAGCTTCGTCGCCGCCACGACGCCCCTGGCGACCGACGCGCTGAACCGGCTGATTGCCCGCTACGGCGACTGCCCGCTGGCGCACGCCTCGGTGGCCGTGGCCCTGGGCGGCGACGGCTCGATGCTGGAGACCATCCACCGCGTGCTGGACCGCCGCATTCCGGTGTACGGCATGAACTGCGGCTCGGTCGGCTTCCTGATGAACACGTTCAGCGAGGACGACCTGCCCGAACGGCTGGCCCGCGCGCAAGCCGCCGAACTGCACCCGCTGCGCATGCGCGCCGTGACCCGCGACGGCGCGGTGAACGAGGCGCTGGCGTTCAACGAAGTCAGCCTGCTGCGCCAGTTGCGCCAGAGCGCCAAGATCCGCATCACCATCGACGGCCGGGTGCGGCTCGCCGAATTGTCCTGCGACGGCGTACTGATCTCCACGCCGGCGGGTTCGACGGCCTACAACCTCTCGGCGCACGGGCCGATCGTGCCGCTGTCGGCGAACCTGCTGCCGCTGACGCCGATTTCCGCGTTCCGCCCGCGGCGCTGGCGCGGCGCGCTGCTGCCCAGCTCGGCCCATGTGCTGTTCGAGGTGCTGGAGGCCGACAAGCGCCCCACCGCCGCCGTGGCGGACTTCACCGAGGTGCGCGACGTCACGTCGGTCGCGGTCAGCGAGGACCGCTCGGTGGCGGTGACCGTGCTGTTCGATCCGGACCGTGGGCTGTCGGAACGCATCATCGCCGAGCAATTCACGGTATGAGGTGCGCCGGCCGACTACCGCCCCGGTGCCCCCGGTCACGTTGCGGCGGCCAGGCGAGGAGCGCGGCTCGCACGCAGAGAGTCAAACGACCCGGTGCAGCAACGCTTCGCCCGCCGCGACGCGCCGGCAGTTTTCCGCCGCCAGCGCGAAGCTGCGATCGAACGTGCCGGTGGTCAGCCAGCCGACATGCGGGGACAGCACGACGTTTGGCAGCCGGAACAGGGCCGCGGCGAAGCCGGGCGGCTCCGCCTCGAACACGTCCAGCCCGGCCGCGGCCAGCCGGCCGGAGCACAGCGCCTCGGTCAGCGCCGCCTGGTCCACCAGCCCACCCCGCGCCGTGTTGATCAGCACCGCGCCGGGCTTCATGCGCGCCAGCGCCGCGGCGTCGATCAGGGTCGCGGTCTCCGCCGTCAGCGGCACATGCAGGCTGACCACATCGGCCTCGTCCAGCAGCGCCGGCAAGCAGCGCCACTCGCCCAGCGCGGCGGGCTTCGCTACCCGGGTCGTATACAGCAGCCGGCACCCCAATGCCGCCAGCACCGGCGCCAACAAGCGCGGAATCGCGCCGTAGCCCACCAGCCCGACAACCCGTCCGCCCAGCTCGCCGAGCCCGTCCTGCAGCAGCGGATCGGACCACACCCCCTGCCGCATCGCCGCATCGAACCGCGGCAGGCGGCGCAATGTCGCCAGCATCAGAGCCAGCGTCAGCTCGGCCACCGCGCGCGCATTGGTGCCGGGCAGGTTGCACACCGGAATGCCGCGCGCCTGCGCCGCCTCCAGGTCGATCGTGTTGACACCTACCCCGATCTTTTGGATCAACTTCAGCCGCGGCGCCGCCCCGATCATCGCCGCGGTGCATGGCCGCAGCACGTGCCACAACACGTCGGCATCGGGCAGGCTGCGTTGCAGCAACGCGTCGTCATCCTCCGGGCAGACCGCGATCTCCAGCCGCGGCACCGCCGCCAGCCGCGCCGCGAGGTCCGGCCCCGCGGCGTAATGAAACAGCACCTTCATCGCTGCTTCGACCGCCCCAGCGCCGCGCCGCCGGCGAATGCCGCGCGCGCACCCAGCGCCTCCTCGACGCGCAACGCCTCGTTCCACTTCGCCATCCGCTCGCCGCGCGCGAAGCTGCCGACCTTGAGCTGGCCGACACCCCAGCCGACCGCGAGATGCACGATCGTGGTGTCCTCAGTCTCGCCCGAGCGGGCCGAAACGATGCCGGCGAAGCCGCACTCCCGCGCCGCCTTCCAGGCGTCCAGCGTCTCGGTCAGCGTGCCGCGCTGGTTGGGCTTCAGCAGCACCGCGTTGGCGCTGCCGCGCAATGCCGCTTCGCGCACGCGCGATGCCTGGGTGACCAGGAAATCGTCGCCCACCACCTGCACGCGGTCGCCGACCTCGGCGGTGAACGCGGCGAAGCCCAGGTCGTCGTCCTCGGCCAGCGGGTCCTCGATCGACACGATCGGGTAACGGCGCACCCAGCCGACCAACAGCTTCACCATGGTTTCGCTGTCGAGCTCCCTTTGCTCAAGCGCCAACTGGTATTTTCCGCCGTGGCCGAATTCCGAGGCGGCAACATCGAGCGCGATCGCCACCTGGGTGCCCGGGGCGAACCCGGCGCGCTCGATCGCCCGCACCAGGGTTTCCAGCGCCTGTTCATTGGTGGAGAACGCCGGCCACCAGCCGCCTTCATCCGCCACGCCGGACAGGGTGCCGGCTTCCGCCATCAGCGCACCGGCCGCGCGATAGACCTCCGCCGTCCAGTCCAGCGCCTGCGCGAAATTCTCCGCCGCCGGGCAGATGACCATGAAATCCTGGATGTCCACGCGGCGTCCGGCATGGGCGCCGCCGCCGAAAATCTGGATCTGCGGCAGCGGCAGCGTGTGCGCATCCGGCCCGCCCAGGTAGCGATACAGCGGCACGCCGGCGGCGGCGGCGGCGGCATGCGCCGCCGCCATCGACACCGACAGCACGGCATTGGCGCCCAGGCGCGACTTGCCGGGCGAGCCGTCAAGTTCGATCAGTCGCTTATCGAGCGCGGCCTGGTCGCGCGCGTCCATGCCGATCACGGCGCGCGCGATCGCCGTGTTCACATGCTCGACCGCGCGCCGGACGTCGTAACCGCCGAACGCCGCGCCGCCGTCGCGCAGGTCCAGCGCCTCGCCGCTACCGGTGGAGGCGCCCGCCGGCGCGATGGCGCGGCCGACGCCGCCGCCCTCCAGCAAGACATCGGCCTCCACCGTGGGGCGCCCGCGACTGTCCCAAACGCGGCGGCCGTGCACGAACGCAATCACACAATCCGTCATGCGGCGAGTTCCCTGCTCCAGGCATGGCGCACATCCGCCAGGCAATCCGGCGGATCGCACAGCAATGCGCGCGACGTCCGGCGGACCCTGTCCTTGTCCACCGCCCGCGTGATGTACTCGACCGGCGACTTGCCATCCACCCGGGCGAGGAACAAGCCGGGCAGCAGCCGCGCCGCGCGGGCTTCCAGTTCCGCCGGCGGCTCCCAGGCGACGCCGGCGACATAGGCGCGCGCGAGCGCATCGAAGCACGCGAGGAAGCCAGACGTGGCGGACGGAGTCCACACGCATTTCAGCAACAGGTGGTTGAGACAGAACGCGAGGTCGAATGCCGGATCGCCCCACCAGGCACACTCCGCGTCGAGGAACACCGGACCGTGCGGGCCGGCGAGGATGTTCTTCGGGCTGACATCGCCATGCACCAGCGCGCGCTTGTTGCGTTGCGTGGCCGCGACGAGCGCTTCCAGTTGCCGCGCCAGGTCGGGGTGCGCGCGCGCGGTGGCCAGCAGGTACGGCTCGAGGCGGATGTCGAAGAAGATGCGGTCGGTGGGGAACTGCGCGGCGGTGGTCGGGTCGGCCGCGGTGGCGGCGTGGATGCGGACGAGCGATGTCGCCACCTGGGCGGCGAAGGCGGGATCGGCATGGCCGTCGCGCAGTTGCGTCTTCCATAACGGGTGGTCGGCGGGGGCGAGAAACTCCATTGCCAGCGCGAAGCTGATGGCGTCCTGGCCGCGCAGGGCCGGGGCGGCGTGGGGGACTGCGGCGTTGGCACGCTGCATCCAGGCGGCTTCGTAGCGGTTGCGCTCGACCGGGGCGTGCCAGTCGGCCGCGACAAGCAGCCTGGCGAGCGCGCGCTTCACGCAGACCGGGCCGTCCGGAAGGTCGATGCGCCAGATGTCCGACGACACGCCGCCGGTGAGGCGTTCGCCCGGCGGGCTGGCCCCAGCGAGCAGGTGCATGCGGCGTAGCGCGTCGAGGATTTCGGGCGGTGGGGGTTCGGGAGGCATGTCGGAAGGGTGCCCGCGGGGCAGCGGGCAGGGCAAGCGCGCGCTACTTTCCGCGTCACGGCGGATCCAGGCCCGCCATCCACGACTTTGCCGTTCGCGGCAAAAAGGTCGCGGATTCCGAACTTTTGCCCGCCGTGGGGCACTTGGCCCGGGGGCAGTCGTGACGGGGTGCCGTCGCCGCGTGGTCAGTGCCGGACGTCGATCCACTCGTCGGTGAACGGCCGGTGCATGAACGTCGCCCAGACGAAGTTCATCGAATAGCGCAGCCCGATCCGCAGCAGCCCTTCCTCGACCAACCGCCGGCCGGACGACAACGCCGGCAGCCGGAAGGTGAACTTCACGGCGCCGATCGCGTTCAGCCGGCGCGCTAGGTCGGTGTCTTCGCCGTAGAAGGTGAACAGCGGATTATAACCGCCGATTTGCTCCAGCGCCGTGCGGCTCACAACGAAATTCCCGCCCTGCAGCATCGAACCTGCGCGCAGCACGAAGCGGTTCAGGACATAGAAGCCGTAGCCCATGACGTAGAATGCCCGCACCGCAAATCGCGTGCTCCGGGAGACGTCGTAGTAGATGTATGGGCCGCTCAGCGCGACCAGGTCGGGATGCCGGCGGAATTCTCCGAGCACCCGGTTCAGCCAGCCTTCGGTGACGATCGTATCGGCGTCCACATTCGCGATCAGTGTGCCGCTGGCGCGCAGGAAGCCGGCACGGCGCGCCTGCACCAGGCCCTTCTCCGGCTCGTCCACCACGATTACCTCGGGGAAGGAAGCGGCCAGTTCGGCGGTACCGTCGGTGCTCGCATTGTTGACGACGATGACTTCCGCCGCGCAGCCAGTGCGCTTTATTTCAGAAATGATAGCGGTCAGCGTCCAGGCGAGGTTTTTCTCCTCGTTGTATGCCGGCACGACAAAGCTGATTGTTACAGGTTCACTCACGCGGCTGAACTCCCATGGAGCACCGACCGGTAGAGCGTTTCCCACTCATCGGTGACTGTTTCGGTACGATATCTTTCGGCGGATTGCCTGCCCCCGGCACCCAACCGCCGCCGCCGCTCCGGCGAGGCCAGCAGATCCGCGAGCGCCTGTGCCAATTGCGCCGCGTCGTGCGGGTCCACCAGCACGCCATTGTGGGGACCGACAAACTCCGGCAAGGCCCTGCTGTCGGCGGCGACGACGGACACCCCGGATGCCATCGCCTGCAGCAGCACCATGCTCTGGGTCTCGCTCGTGCTCATGATCGCGAAAATGTCACTGATCCGTAACAGTCGTGCCAGTTCGTCCTGCGCCAGCGTACCAAAGAACCTGATCCGCCGGTCGATTCGCAACTCCTGCGCCAGGGCCCGCAGTACCGGTTCATGTGAGCCGTGTCCAGCGATAGCCAGATCGGCGGCGATCCCGCGATCGCGCAGCGTTGCCACGGAGCGCAGCAGCACCTCCAAATTCTTCTCCGGCCCCAGGCGGCCGGCACAGGTGATCGTCGGGCCGAGCAGGCCGAACCGCGCGCGCAGGGCAGCGCGTTCATCGTCGCGCACCGGTTTGAAGAGGTCGGTATCGATCGGGTTGGAGACCACGAGAAGCGGCCGATGCAGCCTGGTCGCGCCAAGTTCCGCGAACACCGAGCGGGACGGCGCGGTAATGCAGTCGCAGCGGTTGTAGAACCATGCGACGTACGCCGCCGCGCCATCGGCGCTCAGCGGCATATGCGGCCCGAAGCCGGCGACCGTCCAGTGATTGGTGCCGATCACGGGTATCCGGAGACAGGTTCCGTTCAGCAGCGCCTCGAGGCCGATGCCGAAAAAGGAATGCGCGTGAATCACGTCGGGTTTCGCGCGATACGCCAGCGCGGCCCAGGCGACCGGCGAGAGCAGCGCCGCCCGGGATTGCCGCGTTGAGCTGGGAAATGGCAAGGACGGCCGCCGACGCACGCGCACATTGGGCCCCAGATCGCGTTCCCCCACCGTGGCGCCGATCCGGCGATAGTCGCGCGTCGCATAGCGCGGCGCGTAGATGTCCACCTGATGCCCCCGCCGGCCCAGGGCACGGCTGATGGTTGCGACCGAATCCTGGATCCCACCCAGTTCGGGGAAGAAGTGGTCGGTGAACATCGCGATCCTCATCGGCCGGACCCGCCGGCCCAGATGCCTTCGGCGTGGCGGACGACCAGCGCGATGGCCGCCACCCCTACCGCGCACAGCAGGATCGTTGCCAGTGCGACGTGGCGCTGGAACAGCGGATAGCAGTTGCCGGCGAAGTAACCGACGCAGAACAACACCGCAGTTTTTGGCACGGTGGCGAGCAGGTTGAGCAGGATGAAGCGGGACAGGGGCAGACGCAGCATGCCGCTGCCGATGAGCACGAGCCAGCCGACGGTATGCGTCCACTTGCCGATGAACAGCATCTTGGCAGCGTTGTGCGTGAGACCGTCCTGCACCTCGGCGGGCACGGTGCGGCGCACGCCAAGGCGCCGCGCCAGGCCGGCGAGCGGCGTTCGGCCGGTGCGTCCGATCCCGTAGAACATGAGATCGCCGATCAGGTCGCCGCACACCAGCAGGCACAGCGCCCAATACCAGTGGAAATAGCCCTGCGCCGACAAAAAACCGGTGACGATGGTGACGATCGGCCCCTCGATCACCGACAACGGGAGAATGAGCGCGCTGCCATGGGCGATCAAGAAGCCATTGATTGTCACAGACTGTTCACAATCGTTCGTAGTGGACTTCGGAGCCGTCCGCGACAGCGACGGCCAGACTGGCCCAGGCATCGGTCCGATCGTACCAGACATCGACGTTGAACGCGCCGCTCAGATTGTAATGGTCAGCCGGGATGGTGCCGCCGGATGCCAGCGGGATGGCTTCGGGACGGCGCTCCGCCACTTTGGGGCGCAGCAGGACGCCGTCCTCCAGGCTGATCATCGGCCCGTTCAGCATGCGCTTATTCCAGTAGCTGGTGCCGATCGCGGATTTCGGGGCGATATAGCGTGCGGTCTTGCTGCCGAGCACCACCAAGCCTTCGCTGCCGCGCCGCGCGTCGATCCACTCGTGCTGGCCGTTCTTGTTGGTCTGGCCGGTGAGACCGACCAGCGTCTCGCCGCGCCAGGTTTCGACGGCGCGGTGGGTGTAGCGGACGATCGGAATGGAGAGCAAGCTGACCAGCGCATCCACCGCAATGTGGACGGTCAGCGCGTCGCCATGGCGTTCGAAGGTCAAGGTGTGGCGGCCGATGTCACTTCCATGACGAATCAGCCGGAAGGCGAGCGCGTTGTCCGGCGGGACCGGCAGTGCGGCTTCTGCCTGGCGCGCGGCGATGACTGCCCCCGCCAGCAGCACAGTACGCCGGCCGATCACCCGTGCCTCCGTGCCATTGCGAATCGCCCGCTTTCACCGGTTCGACGGGCGGGCAGTAGCGCAGGCGGGGGAAAGCATCAACCGCAAAGGCGTGTTTCGTCGCAACGGCGGCGCGTGGGAGCGGCCCGGGGACAATGGTGGAGCGGGCCGGCACTTGATCGCTTGTCACAAATCTCCCGGATCCTCGGTGTTTCGTGCGGGCAGAAACGACGCCGCGGAGCAACTGGTCGCAGGCGCCCGTCCCCACCCGGTTCAGCCCTAAGGGTCGCCCCGCGGCCCCCTCCCCCTCGGTGTTCGCGCGCCTCGGTCTCCCGCGCGAAGCGCGAGAGGTTTCCACGCGCGGCGCCAGCGTGTATGTCGCAAGACCGGCAGAACAACAGGGCAGACCGTCCGGAGGGCCGCGACCCATGCGCCAGCAACCCATCGGCAGTGCCACGCTCGTGCGGTCCGCCATGGCCTACGTGCTGGCCGGCGGCCGCGGCTCGCGGCTGAAGGAACTCACCGCGATCCGCGCCAAGCCCGCGGTATATTTCGGCGGCAAGAGCCGCATCATCGATTTCGCGCTGTCCAACGCACTCAATTCCGGCATCCGCCGGATCAGCGTGGCGACACAGTACAAGGCGCACAGCCTGATCCGCCACATGCAGCGCGGCTGGAACTTCTTTCGTCCCGAGCGCAACGAGAGCTTCGACATCCTGCCGGCCTCGCAGCGCTTTGGCGACAGTTGGTATGCCGGCACCGCCGACGCGGTTTACCAGAACATCGACATCATCGAAGGCTACGCCCCGCACTACATTGTGCTTCTGGCGGGCGACCACATCTACAAAATGGACTATGAGCAGATGCTGGCGCAGCATGTCGAGAGCGGCGCCGACGTGACGGTAGGCTGCATCGAGGTTCCGCGCGCGCAGGCGGGCGGGTTCGGCGTGATGGCGGTGGATGCGAACGACCGCATCACCGCGTTCGTCGAGAAGCCGGCCGATCCGCCGGGCATGCCGGACAAGCCGAACACGGCGCTGGCCAGCATGGGCATCTACGTGTTCGCCACCGGCGTGCTGATCGACCAGCTCAAGCGCGACGCCGCGGATCCCGGCTCCAGTCGGGATTTCGGCCGCGACATCATTCCGCATATGGTGCAGGGCGGCCGGGCGGTGGCGCACCGGTTTTCGCGTTCGTGCGTTCGTTCCGATACCGAGCAGGAGACGTACTGGCGGGATGTCGGGACGGTGGATGCGTATTGGGAGGCGAATATCGACCTCACCGACGTGGTTCCGGCGCTCGACCTGTTCGACCGCGATTGGCCGATCTGGACCTATGGCGAGATCACCCCGCCGGCCAAGTTCGTGCATGACGAGAACGGCCGGCGCGGCGAGGCGATTTCCTCCCTGGTGTCCGGCGGCTGCATCATTTCGGGCGCGTTGCTCCGCCGCACGCTGCTGTTCACCGGCGTTCACGTGCATTCCTACGCGCATGCGGAGAATGCGTTGATCCTGCCGGACGCCGATATCGGCCGCGGTGCCCGGCTGCGCAACGTGATCGTGGAGAAAGGCGTGCGCATCCCGCCGGGCCTGGTGGTGGGCGAGGATGCCGACGACGACGCACGGCGGTTCACCCGCTCGGAAAAGGGCATCTGCCTGATAACCCAATCGATGATCGACGGGTTGACGGAGTGACGGCTGTCACGGTGCTGGCGGTGGCGTCAGAGGTTTTTCCACTGATCAAGACTGGTGGTCTGGCCGACGTGGTGGGCGCGCTGCCGCCGGCGCTGGTGGCCGAGGGCATCCATACGACCACGCTGATCCCCGGCTATCCCGCGGTGCTGCGCGGGCTGGTTGACGCCGCGCCGGTGCATCGCTTCGCGGACCTGTTCGGCGGGGAGGCGCGGCTACTGCGCGGGCGCGCGGCGGGACTGGACCTGTTGGCAATCGACGCACCGCACCTCTATGCCCGACCTGGCAGCCCGTATGCGGAGCCGGGCGGGCGGGACTGGGGCGATAACGCGACACGGTTCGCGGCGCTGGGGAATGTCGCGGCGCAACTTGCCGGCGGGACGGTCGCGGGCATTGCCCCGGGGGGTGCGTTCGACATCCTGCACGCGCACGACTGGCAGGCGGGGTTGGCGCTGGCGTATCTGCAGTACCGCGGCGGCCGGCGGCCCGGCACGGTGATGACCGTGCATAATTTGGCCTTCCAGGGGCGATTCCCGGCCGCGACGCTGCCGGCGCTGGGTCTGCCGCCGGGCGCGTTCAGCATCGATGGGGTTGAATTCTACGGCGATATCAGTTTCCTGAAAGCCGGGCTGTGGTTTGCCGACCGGATCACCACCGTCTCCCCCACCTACGCCGCGGAGATCCGCTCGCCCGAGGGCGGCATGGGGTTCGATGGGCTGCTGCGGGCCCGCGCGGCAGTGCTGCACGGCATCCTGAACGGCATCGACGAGACGGTATGGAACCCCGCCGCCGATCCGCTGATCGTCGCGGATTTCTCGGTGACAAGGCTGGAGCGGCGGGCGACCAACAAGGCGTCCGTGCAGGCGTGGTTTGGCCTGGAGGCGGCCCCGGATGCGCTGCTGTTCGGCGTGATCAGCCGGCTGACCTGGCAGAAGGGGGTGGACCTGCTGCTGGACAGGCTTGACGAGCTGTTGCGGCTGGGCGCGCAGCTTGTGGTGCTCGGTAGCGGGGAACCTGGGCTGGAGGCCGGATTTGCCGCTGCTGCCGCGGCGCATCCCGGCCGGATCGGGTGCGCGATCGGCTATGACGAGGCGTTGGCACACCAGATCCAGGCCGGCGCCGACGCGCTGCTGATGCCGTCGCGGTTCGAGCCTTGCGGGCTGACCCAACTCTGCGCGCTGCGTTACGGCGCGCTGCCGGTAGTGGCGCGGGTGGGCGGCCTTGCCGACACAGTAATCGACGCCAACGAGGCGGCACTGGTTGCCGGCACCGGCAGCGGCATGCAGTTCGCCCCGGTGACGCGCGAGATGCTGGAGGCGGCGATGCAGCGCACCGCCGCGCTGTGGCGGCAGAAGGCGGCGTGGCGGCGGCTGCAGCACAACGCCATGCGCACGGATGTTTCGTGGCGGCGGCCGGCGGCACGGTATGCGGCGTTGTTTCGGTCGTTGCTGGCCGAGCGGGTCGGGTGAGCGGGTGGCGACTTTGAGCACCATCGGATGGTTGCCAAGGGACGGTAGCGGCGCAGCCTGGATGTCTGTAACGAATGAGGGGCGGATCACGCAATCGCATCCTCCGCGCTTTATCCGGCCGCCGAACTACGCGGCCTGAGACTGTCCTCGAACACCGTGGCAGGCAGCGGCGCTGCGTCCCGCCGCGGCAGATGATCGCGGTGCGTGTGAGGCAAATTGCGGATCAGGCGACACGCGCGCGGCAGCAGCTTGCGTGACACTGCGCGGCCTGGCGCAGGCACCATCGCAACCCTCAGCCATGGGTAATGAGTGCGCCCCCTGCTCCATCCGCGGCGATGGCAAAGCCCGATTGGGTGAATGAGCCCGCCATGACGAAACTCGCTCTGGTCGCTCCGGAGACGACCGTCACCGCCGTGTTCGCCCCGCTCCTGGTTGCTGTCAGCACGGTATTGCCAGGAATTAGATTCGTGAGATCAATCTGGTCTGTCGCCAGGAAATTCCTGATCGTATCCCCGGACCAGTCGGCGGCGGTATCCCGGAACGTGTCGTAGCCGCCGCCATAGCCGATCAGAGTGTTGGTCCCGGCGCCGCCGGTCAGCGTCTGGTGTGTTGCCCGTGCCGTGATTGTGTCGTTGCCGTTGCCGCCGTCCGCATTGATGAACTGCATCGCGCTGAGCGTCAGGTTTGTTGCCCCATCGAGCTTCACGATCAGCGGGGCGGCGGCGCTTCCTCCGGTGGCGCTGTTCAGGATCACCGTGCCACCCGAGGTGATTTCCAGTTCGCTGCCAGCGCCGAGGCCGCTCACCTGCGCGCCGGCATTAGCCGCGGTTGCAATGACATGCTCATTGGGTCCGCCGGAGATAACGCTTTGGCTGGACGCCCCGAGCGTGATCGTATCGCCGCCGAGAGCGCTGCCCGCAATCCGCAGCTTGGTCATTCCGTCGGCCGTGAAGTTCGTCTTCGTCACCAACTGCACTTCCGAAATTCCGAAGATGCTGTTGCTCAGCGCCACGGTGCCACCACCGGTCACGCGCAGGGTGTTGAAGCTCTGGCCGCCGTGAATGGTCGCGCCAATCGTTGCGGCATCTACAATAAAGATGCTGCTGCCACTGCCGCCAAGCACTGTCTCGCCCGCGCTCACCGTCACCGTGGCGGCGGCTGACCCCAGGTTGATCAAGTCCTTGTTGGCCGCGCCGTCGATGGTGATGCTGGCCGAGCCGGATACGTCCACCGTCGCATCCAGCCCGGCACGCAGGTCCACGGTGGTGCTTGTGCCATCCTGCACCGTGATGATCGAGAAATCCTTCAGGATCGCCGGGATTGCCAGATCGAATCTGCCGCCACCGGACAGGACCAGCGTATTAGTGCCGCCCGTGCCGCCATCGATGCTGTCACCGAGCATCAGATCGGCCGCCGTCGTGGTGACCGTGTTGTTGCCGCTGTTGCCGCTGTTGCCGCTGTTGCCGCCGTTGCCGCCGTTGCCGCCGTTGCCGCCGTTGCCGCCGTTGCCGCCGTTGCCGCCGTTGCCGCCGTTGCCGCCGTTGCCGCCGTTGCCGCTGTTGCCGCTGTTGCCGCTGTTGCCGCTGTTGCCGCTGTTGCCGCTGTTGCCGCTGTTGCCGCTGTTGCCGCTGTTGCCGCTGTTGCCGCTGTTGCCGCTGTTGCCACTGTTGCCACTGTTGCCGCTGCTGCCGGTGCTGCCGGTGCTGCCGGTGCTGCCGGTGCTGCCGCTGTTGCTCTGGAACATGCCGGTGGTCAGTTGACTGACGCCGATGCCTTGCAACGTCACACTGTGCGGTGCGGACAAGTGCAACACGGCATCGCCACTGGCATCCACGGTTGCGCCGGCGATCAGGCCGGCAATATCCGGCACCGTCGCTTGCAACCCAGCCAGATCGGTAACCGATAGCGCATCGATGCCGGGCCTGAAGCCCACTATCACGTCACTTGCGGCGTCGGCGGCGGCCAGCACGAACGTGCCGGCACCGGATCCGGTACGCATGTAATTGTTGCCGGCGCCCGCTGAAAACAGATCTGTGCCGCTGCCGCCAAACAGGTAGTCGTTGTTCGCCCCACCCACCAGCTTGTCGGTCCCCGATCCGGCGAACAGCAGGTTGATCCCCGCGCCTCCGACGATGGTCACAGGCGCGGAGCCTGTCTCGTAGATGAGCTGGTCGGAATTCGTTCCTTCCAGCGTCAGCGGCGCGGTCCCCATATCGTTCCGTATGAGCACCATATTGCCGGTCAGCAGGTTGCCGTCCGACAGGCGGGGGACTATGTCGAATGCAGTGTATTTCGTGATCGGCCACTGCGTCTGCGACAGATGAGCAACGACCCACCCATAGGCGGCGATTGCATCCGGCGATTGCGTAACGGTAATGTCGCCCGCCAGAGCGGCCTGTGCCAAGGCGCCATAATCGCCTTGCATGTTGGCCCATGTGCCGTTGTTGGATCCACTCGCCGCCTGCGTCGCCGCCTCTATCTTTGCCCAGGTCTGGTAGGCGCCGGTCTGGGGATTGCCTGCGAAGAGTTGCAGATTATAGGCAGCCCCATCGAACGGGCTGAACCCCTGAGCCGCCGCAAGGAAACTGCCTGCGAGGAAATTGGTCTCCCACAGCAACAACTGCTTCGCCGCGGCGACCCCTTGCTCCGCAGCCAGGACGACGCTGGTCGCGAAATAATCCTGCTGCCAGGGCGCCATGGCGCCCCGGTTGTTGCCGTATACTCCCTGGACCCAGCCAAACGCCTGCCCCTCTTTTGAATTGGCGGCCTCGTTCAGCAGATACTGGAAGCTGTCATTCATCACTGTCGTGAAATACGCCTTCTCGGCCGAACCGGCGGGGTTGACGGCGGCGGCTTCGATCACCGCACGCAGGGCCCAGGCCTGCCCGCGAACCTGCAGGTCGCTTGGCGTGACGACGCCGCTGCCCGGGGTGCTGAGATGGCCCTGAAAGTAGGGCGAATTCAAATCGAGGATGTCGTAGGATGCTTCGGCGTTAAGCTGGTCGAGGTAATAGCGCTCGCCGGTCATGAGGTAGGCGGCATAATCAAGGTCTGGCTCATGCGACACGTCGATTGACCAGCTGGTGGACGGCATCGGCTGGGTCAGCGCCGTCGTGCCGCCGGTGCCGGCACGGTAATCCGCCCACAGGGCGGGATACTGCAAGGTGGTCAGGTAGGTGCCGGTCGTTGCGCTATAGAGGTGCCAGGGCACACTGCCGGCAGCGTTGGCTTGCGCCAGCATGTAATCGGCCGCCGTCTGGTTCTGCGTCAGCAGCCAGATCGCGTTGGCCTCGGTCGTCGTCCCGATATCAGGGCGTCCCCCGGTCTGGGGCATGTATTCCGTCACCCCGGCATTGCCGAGGATGCCGAAGCCGGCGCCCTGCATGGCGGTGCCCTCGGCGGCGACGACCGAACTCGCCACGCCGGTGGTGAGGTCGTAGTTCTGTATCAGGCCGGTCCGTTCCAGCGCGGCTATGTCGTGCTGCACGTTCACCAGAGGAGCGCCATTGCTCCAGACCTGCTGGTTCCATGTTTGATACTGATACTGCGTGATGGCGTTCTGCTGCAGCACCGTGGTGCCGTTCTGACTGATGGTGGCGTCGTATTGTACCGTGCCGCCACTCGCGGTCATTGCGATATCGTTGTCGAATTCGACGTTGGTCGATGTGGTGCCGTCGGCGTACATGGTGATGTCGAGCACGACGTGCAGCGAGCCGCTGATCGGCACGTCCACCCGCGCCTGCGTCGCTTGCGGCCCGCGCAGCCAGTACGAGACGGTTCCGGCTAGCAGCGCCTTTTGCAGCGCCTGCGCGGCGTCGATCTGGTACAGCGTGCTGGTACCGTTGGCGTTGTGCAGGTTCAGACCGACCTTAAGATGGTAGTTTGCGTCGGTGAGGGAGGACAGCGATAGGGCCGTGCCGCCGGTGGTGCCGGCGGGTGCCAACTCCAGCATGACATCGGTCGAACTGTTGGCAGGCAATACCGGTTGCCGCAGCGTCAGGACCGCCGTTTGCACCGACCCGTCCGGGTTGAAGGTCTTGGCGTCCATCTGGACCGGAATCGCCGTCCCGTTGATCAACGCCACGAGATGGCTTCCGGCGGGCACCTGACCGGCAGAGAATTCTTGCCCGAAGGTGATTTCGCGCGCGGCGAGCGAGGTCGCCTGCGTATTCTGCAACACAAGCCCGATCACGTCGTTCGCCGCGGCAGGTTGCGGAATGAGCGGCGCGGCCATCAGGCCGCCGGGGCTGGCTGACATCGACGAAACTCCTGTGGCACAACATCAAGGGACGTCCAACCATTGGACACGGCGGGAACTTGCCAAGAATGACTGCTCCCCGTTACAACTCTGCTACGAAGAACGTTCCGGGGGTCGGCAAAGTGCCCTTCTTGCCGCTCCGCGGCCGGCTGGCAAGGGACAATCCGGGTAAGGAATGCCACCGGGAGACGGTCCGCATCGCCACACAGCCCGCGCGGCTTCGAACCCGCGCCTGGCGGCGACGTTTCGCGGGAATTTCCTGCGGTTATCACGGCATTCCTGACTCGTCCATAGACCGGCGAGGATTAGAGCCAAGAAATTAACAAAATATGACGCCGGCGTGAGATCGTGGATGGATTGTCCTACGGCCGTCATGTCCGCGGCGAGGGTTTCGCGCGGCAGCGCTCACCACATGGCCGAGGCCGCGCTGTCCCGGCGGCCCTGCCCTGTGCGCTTCATGCTCCGGCCACGGCCGCGGCTCTGTCGCGTGCCACTACGGTCCCTGGGCAAGCGTTGGGCTGGCCAACCTCCCTCAAGCTCTCAATGCGCCTCCGCCCAGGTGCGCCCGGTCCCGGTCTCCACCACCAGCGGCACCGACAGGACCGCCGCGCTTTCCATCACCCCGCGCGCGAGTTCGGCCAACCGCGCCGCCTCGTCCTCCGGCGCCTCGAACAGCAGCTCGTCGTGCACCTGCAGCAGCATGCGCGACCGCAGCCCAGCCGCGCGCAACGCCGGGGGCAAGTGAATCATCGCCCGCTTGATGATGTCCGCCGCGCCGCCCTGCAACGGCGCGTTGATCGACTGCCGCTCGGCATAGGCCCGTCGCGCCGGGTTTTTGTCCGCGATCCCCGGCACCCAGCAGCGCCGGCCGAACGGCGTGGTGACGAAGCCGTTGATGCGCGCTTCCTCCTTCGTCCGTTCCATGTAGGCGCGGATGCCCGGATAGCGTTCGAAATACCGGTCGATGAAGACCCGCGCCTCGCCCGGCGCGATGCCCAGTTGCCGCGCCAGGCCGAAGCCGCTGATGCCGTAGATGATGCCGAAATTGATCGCCTTCGCCCGTCGCCGGGTCATCGGGTCCATGCCTTCCATCGGCACCCCGAACACCTCGGACGCGGTGCGGGCGTGAATATCCTCGCCACGCGCAAAGCTATCGCGCAACACGGGAAGATCGGCGACGTGCGCGAGCAGGCGCAACTCGATCTGCGAGTAGTCGCAGCTCACCAGGACATGGCCGGGCTCGGCGATGAAGGCGTGACGGATGCGGCTGCCTTCCTCGGTGCGGATCGGGATGTTCTGCAAGTTGGGGTCGTTCGACGACAGCCGCCCGGTCGAGGCAATCGCCTGCGCGAAACTGGTATGCACCCGCCCGGTTTCCGGATTGATCTGCTGCACCAGTGCGTCGGCGTAGGTCGATTTCAGCTTCTGCAACTGCCGCCAGTCCAGCACCTTCGCCGGCAGCTCCAGCCCCTGGTCGGCCAGCGCCTGGAGCACGGAGGAATCGGTCCCCCACGCGCCGGTCTTCATCCGCCGCCCACCCTGCAGGCTCATCTTGTCGAACAGCACTTCGCCCAGTTGCTTCGGACTGCCGACATTGAATTCGAACCCGGCGAGGCAATGACACTCGCGTTCGATCACCGCCATGCGCGCCGCGAAATCCACCGACATGCGGCGCAGGTCGTCGGCGTCCAGCTTCACGCCGGCGCGTTCCATGTCCATCAGCACGCCGGTCAGGCGCCGTTCCATTTGCTCGTACAGCGCCAGCGCCTTGTTGAAGCGCAGCCGCGGCCGCAGCGCCTGCCACAGCCGCAGCGCCACGTCGGAATCCTCGGCGGCATAGGCGGTGGAGCGGGCGATCGGCACCTGCGCGAACGGTATGCGCGCCCGCCCGGTGCCGGTGACCTCGTCATAGGTGATCGGCGTGTGGCCGAGATGCAGTTGCGCCAGCTCGTCCAGTCCGTGGCCGTGCATGCCGGCCTCCTGGGCGTAGGAGATCAGCATCGTGTCGTCATACGGCGCCGGGAGCGCGAAACCCGCGCGGGTCAGCACCAGCATGTCGAACTTGGCGTGGTGGAAGATCTTCAGGATGCCGGGATCGGTCAGTATCGGGTCCAGCGCCGCGATCGCCGCCTCCACCGGCACTTGCGGGTGCGGGTCCAGCAACTCGTGCCGCAATGGCACGTAGGCAGCCCGGCCCGCCGCCACGGCCAGCGAAAACCCGACCAGCCGAGCGCGCATCGGGTCCAGCCCGTCGGTCTCGGTGTCCAGCGCCAGGGTGCCGCAGCTCTGCGCTTCCGCCAGGAACTCGCGCAGTGCGGCTTCCGTGGTGAGCGTCAGATACGGCCCAAAGCCGACAGCGCCCGCTTCCGGTGCCGCCCGCGCCTCGGCCGGCAGCGGCAATGCGACCTGGGTCCGGCGCGGCGCGGCCTCCACCGTCGTCGGCGCGGCGGCGGTCTCGCCGTCCAGCCCCAGCCGGGTCACCACGCTGCGGAAGCCCTGGGCGCGCAGCCATGCCGCCAGCCGGGGCTTGTCCGGTTCGCAGGCCACCAGCCGGTCCACCGGCAGCGGCAGCGGCGCATCCGCCCGCAGCTTCACCAACTGGCGGGAAATCCGCGCCTTGTCGGCATGTTCGATCAGTACGTCGCGCCGCTTGGACGGCTTCATCGCCGGCGCCGCCGCCAGCACCGCCTCCACGTCGCCGAACTCGTTGATGAGTTGCGCCGCGCCCTTCGGCCCGATGCCGGGCACGCCCGGCACGTTGTCGGTCGAGTCGCCGATCAGCGCCTGCACCTCGACCATCTTGTCCGGGGTGACGCCGAACTTTTCCATCACCTCGGCCGGGCCGATCGGCTTCTGCTTGATCGGGTCCAGCATCGCCACGCCGGGCCGGATGAGCTGCATCAGGTCCTTGTCGGAGGAGACGATGGTGACCTGCCCGCCGGCAGCCTCGGCGGCGACGGCATAGGCGGCGATCAGGTCGTCGGCTTCCCAGTCGGCCAGCTCGATGGCGGGGACGCGGAACGCCTCGGTCGCCTCGCGGATCAGGGCGAATTGCGGGATCAGCTCCTCCGGCGTCGGCGGGCGGTGCGCCTTGTAGGCGTCGTACAGCCGGTTGCGGAACGTCAGCCGGCCGGCGTCGAAGATCACCGCGATATGCGTACCGACATGCTCGCGCAGCAGCTTGGCCAGCATGTTGGTGAAGCCGAACACCGCGTTCACCGGCGTGCCGTCCGGCCGGTTCATCGGCGGCAGGGCGTGGAACGCGCGGAAGATGAAGCCCGACCCGTCGATCAGGATCAGGTGCAGCTTTCGCTCGGCGGGCGGCCCGTTCTCGACCGCCGTCACCATGTCGCTATCGGCTGGCGTGGCACGCTCCTGCGGTTGGCCGCTTCCTGTCGCAGGCGACGCCGCAACCGTTCGCGCCGGGGTGTCGGTGAGCACCAGCGAAGCGGCGATCTCTGGTATCGTGCGTCATGTCCACAACTCTGTATGGCCCGAAGGCCATCGCGATGATAGCGGCGCGAGCGGCGGTTTCAACTCCGCGGCCTTGCCCGCGACCTGCCTCCGCGCCGCCGTTGCGGACCATGCACGAGACTGCGCTACCATTGCCGTTTGGAAGGAGTTCGACCATGGCAATCGGGGATCTGCTCCAGGAGAAGCGGCAGGAGGTCCTGAGGGAGGCAGTTCCGGTGTGAGGGACCCGAACGAATGTCTGCGCGACATGTTGGAAGCGATAACGGCCATCGAGCGGCATCTGGATTGCGACAGGGCCACTTTTGAGCGGGATGAGCCGCGCCAAGCTTGGTTTCTCAGACATCTCCAGATCATCGGCGAAGCTGCCCGGGCGCTGACCACACAGATTCCCTGGACGAAGATCATTGGTATGCGCAACGTGCTGGTCCATGGCTATACCCCGCTCACGCCAGAATCCAAGAGTCCTTGGGCGAGATGATGCGGAAATTGTACGTTACCTCATCGCAGTAGAGGCGCCAGTTCCTGGGCACCTCCTCGCGCAGGAACGTCAGGATTGCGTCGCGGAAGTCCCTGAAGGTCTCGTGGCACTTGTTGTGGGTGATGTGCCTGTTCATCAGCCCCCACAGCCGTTCGATTGGCTCGGGCCGCGAAGCGGACCAAGGGCGCGCGCTGTAGGTCGGGATGAAGTGCAGCTTGATCCGGCAGCCCGGCCGCGCCAGCCAAGCCTGCACCAGCTTTGCATGATGGTACCTGGCATTGTCCAGAAACAGGTGAATGACCCGCTTGCGCGGGTACAGCGACAGCA
>DATLQW010000193.1:0-28584 GCA_035535035.1 Acetobacteraceae bacterium | reverse complement strand
GCAGACCGTTGACCCAGGCGACGAAGCATTCCGAGAACAGCTTGGGGCTCAGGGCGTTGATCAGGTCGTTCAGCGCATCGTGGCTGGGGATGCCGTTCTTGAAGGGCAGGAAGCGGCGGAGGAAATCCATGTGGGTCTCGCTCCAGTGCCTGATCTCGACGAAGTCGTCGGCGCCCACAAAGGTGGCAGATAGGACCAGCAGCAGGATTTCCGGGAGCGGGTAGAGCACCTTGACGAGTTGCCTTGGGTCCTTGAGTTTCACGAAGCGGTCGAGCAGGGAGGTGGTTGCGGGCGGGTGGTCCACGGGCGGCCTCCGAATCGGGACAGGCCACCCAGGAATCACGTTTTGGTCTGGCGGGGAATCCCCCGCTCGCTGCCGACCCTTAAACCACTCACGTCAAGGGCTTTTTCAAGCGATTGCCCTGGCACAGGTCCCCTCCCATCCACCGAACCACAGTGAAGGGTTCCAAGGGCTGTGCCCTTGGTGGGGGTTCGGGGGCAAAGCCCCCGACCATGCTTTCGCCTCGCGCGACGCCATGGCGTCACTTCGCCGGCAGGTCGCGCACGCCGCGCAAGGCGAGGTAGTAGCCGGCAAGGCCGAATCCGGTGACCATGCCCTGGCTGACCGTCGCGGTGTCGGACACCGGACCGCGCCGCACCGGGTTGGAGATGTGCACCTCGATGACCGGGAAGCGCACCTGGTTGATCGCCGCGACCAGGGCCGGGTAGCCGCGCGAAAACCCCGCCGGGTTGAACAACGCCGCATCGAAGCCGCGGTCGTTCGCCTCGTACAGCTTGTTCACCACCTCGCCTTCGATGTTGGAGTGGAAGATCTCGATCTCCACCCCGAGTTCGGCGGCGTAGCCGCGGATGCGCTCGTCGTATTCCGGCAGGGTCATCGGGCCGAAGATCTCGACCTGCACCTTGCCGCGCATGTTCATGCCGGCGCCGTGGATGATGAGGATTTTGGGCATGGGCGGTTGTCCTTGCAAAGGGACTCCCTCTCCCGCGCTTGCGGGAGAGGGAAGTCGCAAACATCTTACGCCACGCGGAACTCGGCCAGCGACTCGTGGTTCGGATCGGCACCGATGCCGGGCACGTCGGGCGGGCTGACCGTGCCGTCGGCGTTCAGCTTCAGCGTGTGATGGTACACCCGGCCCCACATCGGATCGACCGTGTCGCGATAGAACTCCAGGATCAGCCCGTTGCTGATCGCCGCGACCAGATGCACATGGATGTCCTGCGAGCCGTGCGGCGCGATGTCCAGGTCGTTGGCCTGCGCCAGCGCCGCCACCTTCATGAATTCGGTGACCCCGCCCAGCACTTTCGCATCCGCGTTGAGGATCGCCGCGCATTCGTTCTTGATCAGGTCGCGGAAGCCGTAGCGGGTGTATTCATTCTCGCCGGTGGCGATCGGGATGCTGGTCGCCTGCGCAAGCCTGCGGTGGCCGTCATAGTCGTCCGGCATCACGGGCTCCTCGAACCAGAAGATGTCGTATTGTTCGATGCGCCTGGCGATCTGGATCGCCTCATAGGCGCGATAGGCGCAGTTGGCATCGACCATCAGCTTCACGTCGGGACCGATGGCCTCGCGGGCCTGGCGAACCCGCGCAACGTCTTCAGCGATGGAAACGCCGCCGATCTTCATCTTCACCGCCTTGGCGCCCATGCGCAGATTGGCTTCCATCTCCTGCGCGAGCTCGCGCAGTCCCTTGCCTTCCTCGTAATAGCCGCCGGCGATGTAGGTCGGAACCCGGTCGCGGAAGCCGCCGAGCAATTTGTAGAGCGGCAGGCGGGCATATTTGGCGCGGATGTCCCAGAGGCCGATGTCGAGCGCGGCGATAGCGCGCGTGGTCAGGCCGCGGCGGCCGACCAGCTTCGGCACCCACAGCTTGTGCCACAGGCGTTCGACGTCGATCGGGTCCTCGCCGATCAGCAGCGGGGTGAGGTGCTGGATGGTGGCGCGCTCGATGCTGCCGGCGCCGCCGAGACCGATGCCGGTGACGCCGTCATCGGTCTCGATCTCCACCACGGCGAAATTCACGTGCGTGTAGGTGTGCTTGCCGTTGGCGATCGGCTTGTGGCGCGGCCAGCGGTATTCCCTGGTGCCGATTTTGGTTATTTTCATGGCGTGGCCTCCTCCGGGATGCGCGGGCAGCAGTGCGACGGAGACATCCAACGGGTCATCTCGAACGACGGCAAGCCCACGATCCATGCTGGAAAAACCTCTCTCGCTTCGCGGGAGGGGTCGCTTCATCGTGTCTGCTGGATCGCCGATAGTATCCAGTGCCCGCCGCCCGACGCGCGCAGGAAGGTCCACAGCTCGGTCGCGGTGACATGCTCGGTCGTGCTGCCGTCCACGACGCGTCCGGTCATGTCGCGCGTCACGTCGGTCATGGAGAAACGCATCGCCACGGTGGCGTAGTCGCGACCGCCCTCGGTCCAGGCCTGCGCCAGGTCGCCCTGCAGCAGCCGCACGTCGCGCACCTCGTTGCGCAGACCCCGGCTCTCCTGTTCGGCCAGTTGCTCGCCGAAATAGCTCAGCATCTCCGGCGTCACCATGGCCCGCAGCCCGTTCAGGTCGTGCGCGGTCCAGGCCGCCTGGATCGCCTGGAGCAATTGCTCGAAGGCCTGGTAGTCAGGGGTGCCGATGGCGATCGGCTGCGCCGCGTGGCCGCCGCCGAGCGGCGTCGCGCCTGGGCCCGGAGGGCTGCCGCGGGCGAAGATGTTGGGGCCGCCGGCGAAGACCGGCGACTGGCCGCGGAACAGCCGGATCAGGAAGCGCGCGAGCCAGACGAGCAGAAAGATCTGCAGCAGGAAGCCGAGGAAGCCGAAGATTCCCAGCCCGCCGCCCCAGAAGCCGTGACCGAACAGCAGGCCGCCGATGCCGGCGCCGATCAGCCCGCCCATCAGGCCGGACATGAACGGCGAGCGCGCGCGGTAACCATAGCCCGGCATGCCGCCATAGCCCCGCGACGGGCTGTTCGGCATCAGGCTGCGCTGCATCGGCTGCGCGGCGTAGGGGGCGGTTCGCGTCGCCGGTGGCGCCGACCAGGTCATGCTGCCGCGGCTGCCGAACGAGCTGCCGAAGCCCGCCCGCGCCTCGGCGACGCCCGGAGAAAGCGCCAACGCCAGGGCGGCGAAGGCGGCGATCAGGATAGGGGTGCGGTGCATGGAAATTCGCTGTTTTGTGAACACGGCCGGAATATGGGCGTTGCGCACCGTCGCGGACAGGGGGCAGGCGCGGACAGGGGGGTAGCGGAGGTGGCAGGCTTGCGTCAGGCCGGACGGCGCGCTCAGGGGATGTTGGTGGGGGGTGCCCCGGCGATGTCAGCCGCCCGCCATCGTCAACCCATCGATCCGCACCGTCGGGGAGTCAGTGCCGCGCCGGAAGCGCAGATCGTTGGCCGGCGTCAGGTGGGCGAACATCTCCAGCAGGTTGCCGGCGATGGTGATCTCGGCGACCGGCTCGGCAATGGCGCCGTCGCGGATCATGAACCCGGCGGCGCCGCGGCTATAGTCGCCGGTGACGCCGTTCACTCCCATCCCAATCAGCTCGTTGACGTAGAGGCCCAGCTTGACGCCGGCCATCAGTTCGGCAGGGCTGATCGTGCCGGCATCGAGGTACAAGTTGGTGGGCGAGGGCGACGGCGGCCCGCCGGTGCCGCGCGACGCATGTCCGGTGGAAACCATGCCAAGCTGCCGGGCGGAGCGGCTGTCCAGCAGCCAGGTGGTCAGCACGCCGCCGGCGATCAGGTCGCGTGGTTCGGTGGGGGTGCCCTCGCCATCGAACCGGCGGGAGCGCAGGCCGCGCACGCGCAGCGGGTCGTCATGCACCTGGATGCCCGCGGCGAAGATGCGCTGGCCGAGCCGGTCCTTCAGGAAGCTGGTCCCGCGCGCCACGCCGACGCCGTTGATTGCCCCCGCCAGGTGGCCGAGCAGACTGCCGGCGACGCGCGGATCGAAGAGGACGGGGAGTTTGGCGGTCTTTGGCCGGGTCGGGTTCAGCCGAGTCACCGCCCGCTCGCCGGCGCTGCGGCCGATCGCCGCCGGGTCGTCCAGATCCGCCAGGTGGACGGTGCTGTGATGGTCGTAGTCGCGCTGCATCGCCGTGCCGGTGCCGGCCAGCGCAGCGGCGGACACCGAGTGGCTGGTGCGCACCTGCCGGCCGGCGAACCCGGCGGAGGTGACCAGCACCGCTTCGGTGCGGCCGAATCCCGCTTCGGCACCTTCGGAGTTGGTGACGCCGTGCACCGCGAGCGCGGCTTCCTCGGCGGCGGCGGCGCGGGCGATCAACGCCTCGGGGGTTGGCTCGCCAGTATCTTCCAGGTCCAAAGCTAGGTCCCGTGGCGGCGCGGCGGTGTCGGCCAAGCCGGCGAATGGGTCCTCCGGCACGACGCGGGCCATGGCGACGGCGCGTTCGGCCAGTTCGGCGAAGCGGGCGGGATCGACGGTGGTGGCCGACACAACGGCGGCCTGCCGGCCCAGAAACACGCGCAGACCGAGGTCGCGGCCGTCGGCGCGCTCGACATGCTCTGTCTCGCCGAGGCGGCGGGAGACGGAGAGCGAGGTGCCGGAGATCAGCACCGCATCCGCGGCATCGGCGCCGGCGGCGCGGGCGCGGGCGATCAGGTCGGCGAGGAGGTTGAAAGCGTCCATCGGCGGGGTCGTTCCGTCAGGCGCGGGCGTATTCGGCACGCGCGGAAGGCGCGCGAACCGGCAATCCCTCGATATGGCACCGGATGGCCGCGCTTACGCCGGTCTCGGCCGGTTGCGCCGCCGGGCCGGTGGCCATGCGCCCTGGCAGGCCCGGGACGCAGGCGGAGCAGTTTCCGCCGGCATTTTCGATCGCCACCGTGTCGCGCATTGTCTGATCCCTTTGAGGCCGGCCCGCTTCAATATGCTGTTCATGGTCCCCGGCGCCAAGGCGTCCGAAGCGACTCATGGTTATAGGTGAGCCGGTTGTCATGGGAGCGGCGCGACTCCCGTCATTTCCACGCATTTCACCGCGCATGGCGATGCCGTGGCCGATCAGGCACCTGCGGCGGTTATGGCCCGGAAGGCCGTTGTGCGAAGGTTAAGCGGTCGGCACGGTCTGCGCGATGCCCGGGTTCTCCCTGAACGCCTCGAACCACGCCACCAGCTTCGGGTGGGCCGGCCGCCAGGGTTCCGCGGCGAAGCGGAAATCCAGGTAGCCCAGCGCACACGCGACGGCGATCGAGCCGATATCCAGCATGCGGTGCGGCGGGTTCGCCTCCAACGCGTCCAGCGTGCGATCGACCGCGGCCTTCTGGCGCGCGATCCAGGCGGCGCGGTCCGCCTCCGGCGGCTTCAGCATCTCCCAGCGGCGCGGCACCGAGGCATCGAGGATGCCGTCGCCCATCGCCTGGAGCTTCAAAGCACGCCAGCGGGCGGGGCCGTGCGACGGGAACAGCGGCTGCGCGTCGCCGCGGCTGTCGAGGTATTCGCAGATCACCGGACTGTCGAACAGTGCCAGGCCGTCATCGGTCACCAGGCACGGCACCTTTGACAGCGGGTTTTGTTGCAGCAACTCGGGGGGCGAGGTGTTCGGGTTGGTCGGCAGCTTCTCGAAGCGGGATTCGATGCCGCGGGTGATGGCGCAGGCCAGCACCTTACGCGCATAGGGGCTCGCCGGCGAGTAGAACAGTTTCATGGCGCGCTATCCTCGGAAATTGTCCTTGGCGGAGCGCAACCTGGCGAAGCTGGCGACGTCCGGCGCGCGCAGGAACGGATTGGCGGCCAGTTCATCTTCCATGGACGACGGCAGCGTCGGCTGGCCCGCCGCGCGCTGCTGCCTGGCCTGCGCCGCGCGGGCAAGCAACGCGGGATTGCTGCCATCGACGCTGAGCGCGAAGCGCGCATTGCTCTCGGTGTATTCGTGGCCACAGCACAGTTTGGTGCCGCCGGGCAATGCGGCGAGCTTGCGCAGCGAAGCGAACATCACCTCGGCATTGCCTTCGATCAGCCGGCCGCAGCCCAGGCTGAACAGGGTGTCTCCGGACAACAGAATTTCGCCGTCGGGGAAAAAGAAATTGATCTGGCCGATAGTGTGGCCGGGCGTCTCGATCACGCGTGCCTCGGCGCTGCCCAGCGTCACGGTGTCGCCTTCCTTCACCGCGACATCGAGTTTCGGCAGACGATGCGCGTCCGCCGCCGCGCCGACCACCCTGGCGCCGAAACGCGCACGCACCTCATCGGTGCCGGCGACATGGTCGGCGTGGTGGTGGGTCAGCAGGATCAGGTCGAGCCTGCCGCCCGCCTTCTCCAGCGCGGCGATCACCGGTTTGGGTTCGGCCGGATCGACGATGGCCACGGCGCCGGTCGCGCTGTCGCGCAGCAGCCAAGCGTAGTTGTCGGACAGGATGGGGACGGGTTGCGCGGTGATTGCCATGGCGCAGCTTAGCACCGCGTGCGGCCGGGTAAAGCCGGCGACCGGGCGATACCAAGGCGAAAGGATATTATTGTAGAACGGCAAGGCATTGCCGCGCCGGTCGTCGGCACAAAGGGAGCGAGAGGACATGGAGAGACGCAAAATGGGCAGGGTCTGGGGCGTGGCGCTGCTGGCGCTGGCGCTGGCTGGAGGAACCGCGGAACGCGCCGAGGCGAACCCCGCGACGGTGACCATCACCGGCACCGCGGATGGGTCGGTCAATGGCACGCCGTTTACATCAGCGCCGTTCACCGCGGTCGCGAGCTTCTACTGGTCCGCGGATGTGCTTTCCTCATTCGATCCGGTTGCTTCCTATCCCGCCAGCCTGAGCTTCACCATCGGCGGCGCGGGACCGTACACCAGCGTCCCGGGGACCGAGATATTCGCGGTCCTGTACCAACCGGCGTCCTTTGGCGGCAACTACGCCATCGAGATCCAGACCGCGTCCAGCAATGTACTTGAAGCCTTCGGCGCCACCAGTTGGGATTCGACGACGCAGACGGTGCAGCTGGCGAGTCTGAGCTTCGCTTCAAGCGCCCCGCCGTTCAGCGTGCCGCTGACAGGCGGTGGATCGTTGCAGATCAACACGTTCGACAGCCTGGGATCGACCGCTTCGATCCTCGCGCCGGAACCCGGGAGCATGAGCCTGTTCGGCCTCGGCCTGGCGACGACGGCGCTGCTGCGGCGCCGGCGCCGCGCCGTCTGAGCAGGACCCCGGTTCATCCGGCCGGGTTGGTGCTATAGGAAGCCGCCATGGCGGCGGACGCGCATGCGGCGGCGGATTTTTATGGCACCACCCGAGGCGCGGTGGCGGCGCGGCTGCTGCGCGAGCGGCTGTTGGCGATGTGGCCCGATCTGCGCAACCAGTCCGTGCTGGGCATCGGGTTCGCCGCGCCGTATCTGCGGCTGTGGCGGCCGCAATTGGCGCGCTGCATCGCGGTGACGCCGGCACAGATGGGGGCAACGCGCTGGCCGCTGGGTGAGCCCTGCCTGTCCTGCACCGCCGAGGAAGACGCCCTGCCGTTCGCCGACCTGAGCTTCGACCGCGTGATCCTGGTGCATGGGCTGGAGGCGGCGGAAAACGCCCGGCGGCTGCTGCGCGAAACTTGGCGCGTGCTGAAGGATGATGGGCGGCTGCTGGTCGTGGCACCGAACCGCGCCGGCATATGGGCATATGTAGAGCAGACGCCGTTCGGCCATGGCCAGCCCTACTCGTTCGGCCAGCTCGGCCGCTTGCTGGCCGGCTCGCTCTATCGGGTGGAGCGGCGCGACACCGTGCTGTGGGTTCCGCCGCTCGGGCCACGCCTGGTGCTGCGCAGCGCGGAATTGTTCGAGCGCGCCGGACGGCGGCTGATGCCCGGCATGGCGGGGGTGATCATCAGCGAGGCGGTGAAGGACGTCTATGCCGCGATGCCGCTGAAGCCGGTGCCGCGGCGGCGGCTGGTACTGGCGGAAACGGCGTAGCCGCGGGCGTGGCGGCGTGGCGGAGGCATGGTACGCCTCTGGCGCGAAGTGGGAGAGGCGGGCGGGCGAATCCCGCCGGTTCGGGTGGGTGGCTCCTCACCCGGCGCCCAGCCTCGAGAGCAGGGCGTCGTCGATCTGGCCGGTCTGCGCGATGCCGGCCGTCGCCTGGAAAGCCCGCACGGCGGCGGCGGTGCGCGGACCGGCGACGCCGTCGATGCTGCCGGGGGCAAACCCGCGATACGTCAGGTACATCTGCGCCGCCCGCACTTGCAGATCGGGCGTGGGGCCTGGTGTGTACAGGCCGTAGAAGTGCTGCAGCAGGCCGTCGTAGTTGTTCGCCGCGTAATCCAACCCATTGTAACCCCTGGCGAATGCCGCCCAGTCATGCTGGCTCAGCGCCGGCGCCATGCCGCTATTGGCGACGAACGCGGCCATGGCGAGCAACTGGCCGTCTTCCGAGGCGACAATCGCGGCCACCATGCCGGCCACGTCGGGGAAGCCGGCGGGGGTAAAATTGTTGCCCAGCACCTGGCCCAGGCCCCAGGAGGCGCTCTGCAGCGCCGCGGCTTCGTCCAGTTGCCGCGCGGCTGCCAGCCGGTCGTATTGATGGGCGCCCGGGGCGCCATAGCCTCCGGCCGACGGCTGGCTGATGTCCGGGGCCTGGGCATCGTATCGGCCGTCGGTCAGGCGGTGGAAGATGTGCCGCTCGAACAGGATCTTCGGCCGTCGGTCGGGCAGGAAGCCGCAGCCGGAGGTTTCCACCGAGATCACCGCCCATAGTTCCGGGATACCGGTGCCGGCGCGATTGGCCGCCATGGCGACGCCGTTCGCGGTCAGGGGCGTGCCGGCTGCGGTGAAGCCGCTCATCGGGGGATGGGGGCGTTGTCGTGGGCGGGGACCATGGCAGTGGCTTGCGTCCGGTTGGTGTGGCATGCGAGAGCGGTTTCACTCGGACCGGAAGCGCCATGATTCGGCGGCGGCGCGATTGACGACCCGGGGCGTCTCATTGGCGTCTCGCAGTCCCATATTCGTCTCGTTGTTCCGTGTGCAGGTCGATGACGCATACAACGGGACGGGCGCGGCCATCCATCGGCGTGGGTTTGGGTACCGGCAGCGCTGGCGGTGAGACCGGCTTCGCCGGCTTTCGCAGGAACCAGCCAGGCGACGTTGGCAATTCCGGCGTGGGGGATGATGGCCAATGGCATCTCATCGGCGTCTCGTGGTCTGGTAGTTGTCTCGTAATTCCGCGATATGAGACTAGGTCCCGTGAAATGGCATTCAGCGGCGGCGGAACCTGGACTGCCTGTCATCGGCTTTGGGGTCGGATTGCTGCGTTTGCGACAATGGGTCACCGCACCGACTTGGTATTGGGTGTTTATACTAACAAGAGGGGTCGCCGCCCAGCGACGCAGGATTCGGCTCACCGGGCGGGAGATTACTTTCGCTTCGCTCGCAATGACAGATGGCATGGCGCGGGTTTCCCGTCAGGGTGAACATGCTTTGGCGAGCGGGTGCCCTCTGAAACAGGCGCCGGGCCGCCACGGCCGTTTAGGAGCTTTCCCGCGGCGCATGGGTCCCTCGGATCAGGCGCCCGATTGGACGCTTCCCGCCGCTTCTGTCCGTGCGACCGGCTGCGCCGGGCCGGCGCATGATGGCGCCGCTTTGCGTGGGGTTGTGCCGCCAAACCGGCATGATGCGAGAGGTCGAGACCGAGACGGCCGGCGATCGCGCCGGATAGCAGCGGTGGGTTCCCGCCAGCGTCGCGCCCAGCCGAGGTCATGCGCCTGCGCGCGGGCTCGCCGTCCCCGGGCGGGTAGCTCCCGGATTCGACCCGAAGCAGACCTCAGCCTGCAAGTCCCTTGGTGCGACATCCTGGAAAAATGTGCCTGAAAGCCGCTGGCAAGGTGCTCGGTCGTAGGCTTCCCAGGCCAGAGATACCAAGTATTCCACGCGTCGTACGCGCCCCATCCTACGTGCCTCGTCGGACCAGTCGAGCAGACGAGTGACGATCGTGGCCCGATCGGAGCGCGGGACGGAGTGATGAACGATGAAGGTGCAAGCCTGGCCGTCGTGGTTGCGAATCGGACCAAAAAAGGCGCCCGCCATGGCGAACGTTCCGCCCGCGGGTTCCTCGCCTGACGCTATCCCAGCAATCAGGTGAGGCGTGGTGTCATCGTTCGATGCAACGCTGGTTCGCATTGATTTGGAGCCTTCTGCGACGGGAAACGAGATGGACCCCAGGGTTCACGACCAACCACCTGGGTGATGGCGCACACACACATTGACCGCTGCCGGAAGCGATCGGTGTGAACTGGGTCACACCTCGCTGCAAATTGCTCAAGCTTATCCGGTTTCCGCACCAGCCACTGAAATCCTCGCCCTCGCCGAGGGAGCGGACGACCGCCGTCGAACGCCCGCATCCACCCACAGCGGACGGCCAAAACAACCCGCCAGCCCCGCCCTCCAAAGCGCCTCAAACCCCCGCCAGCACCCGATGCAGCGCCGCCGCATCGGGCGCCTTGCGGATCTGCTGCACGAACCCCTCGTCGCGAAACGGCCGCGACAGCGCCGCGAGGGTCGCCAGATGCCGGCCGGCTGCGGACTCCGGCGTCAGCAGCAGCACCACCAGGTCCACCGGCTTGTCGTCCACCGAATCGTAGTCGATCGGCCGCCCCAGCCGCGCCAGCAGTGCATAGATCCGCGGCAGATTCGACAGCCGGGCATGCGGCAATGCGAACCCCCGCCCGAGCCCGGTCGATCCCAACTGTTCGCGCGCCTGCAACGCCCGCAGCAGAACCGCCTGTTCCAGCGACAGCGCCGCCGCGGCCCGGCGCGACAATTCGTTCAGCAACTGCGCCTTGTCGGCGACGCGCAGGCCCACCACCACCTGCGCGGGCCCGATCAGGTCACCGATCGACATGCAATCGCTCCGCCCTCGCGCGGCGCATCAGTCCGGCGCCCGCAGGCGATAGCCTACGCCGGTCTCGGTGACGATGGTGCGCGGCCGCTCGGTATCTGCCTCGATCTTCTGCCGCAACGCGCGGATGTAGATGCGCAGGTATTGCACGTCGGTATTCGGCCCCCAGACCTCGCGCAGGATGTGGTTGTGGGTCAGCACCTTGCCGGCATTGGCCACCAGCAGCCGCAGCAAATCGTATTCCCGGGGGGAAAACTTCACCTCCTGGCCGCGCACCGTAACAATGCGGCGCACCAGGTCAACCGTCAGGTCGCCGCACCGGAAAATCGGCTTCTCGCCCTCCTGTTGCAGCTTGTGGCGCTGCGCCGCGCGGACCCGCGCCAGCAACTCGTCCATGCCGAACGGCTTGGTCACGTAGTCGTCGGCGCCGAGGTCCAGCGCCGAGACTTTTGACTCCTCGTTGTCGCGGCTGGACAGCACGATGATCGGCAGCGCCGAGCCGCCGGCGCGCACCTGGCGGATCACCTCCAGCCCGTCGATATCCGGCAGCCCAAGATCGAGCACGATCAGGTCCGCTGCCTTGCGGCGGATCTGGTCGAGCGCCGCTTGCCCGGTCTCCGCCTCGATCACGACATAGCCCTGTTGCGACAGGCCGGCGCGCAGGAAGCGCAGGATCGCCGGCTCGTCATCCACCACCAGGATGCGCAACGGGCGGGCGTTCATCCCATCGACTCCAGTTGCCGGTCCGCATTCGCCGGGACCGGCAGCGCGATGGTGAACACCGCGCCCGAGCGGTCGGTGCGGTTGGCGGCGGCGATGGTGCCGCCCATCGCCTCGATGAAGCCGCGGCAGATCGACAGGCCCAGGCCGGTGCCGGCGCGCCGGTGATCCGGGCCGCCGGCGCGGTAGAACTTGTCGAAGATGCGCTCCAGATCGGCCGGCGGAATGCCATGTCCCTCGTCCAGCACTTGTAGCTTTACCTGGCTGCCCTCGCGCCACGCGCTGACGGTGATGTGCGAGCCGGCCGGCGCGTATTTCGCCGCGTTGTCCAGCAGGTTGAACAGCGCCTGTTCCAGCAGCACGTCGTCCAGTTCCAGCAGCGGCAGGCTGGATTCCAGGCGCATTTGCACCGCGTGGCCGGCGAGCACCTTGGCGGCGCGCTGCAAGGCGCTGCTGACGACATCGGACAGCTCGGTCAGCGAGGTGCGCGTCGGCAGCGGCCCGGATTCCAGCCGCGTCATGTCGAGCAAGTTGCCGATGAAACGATTGAGCCGCTCGGCTTCATCCTGGATGTTGCGCGCCAACGCGTCGCGCGTGGCCGCGTCCAGCGCGCCCGACAGGCTGGTCGCGGACCCGAGGATCGAGGCGAGCGGCGTGCGCAGGTCGTGCGAGATCGACGTGAGCAGAGCGGAACGCAGCCGATCGGTTTCCACCGCGAGGCGCGCGCGGTCCACCGCTTCCACCAGGTTCACCCGCTCGATCGCCAGCGCCGCCTGGTCGGCCAGGGCGTCGAGCAAGTGCTGCTGGTCGGGGGTAAGCATCGGTCCCGGCTCGTCGCGGTCGATGCCGATCACGCCGACCGCGCCGCGGCCGGTCTGCATCGGCAGGAACAGGCGTTTGGCGCCCGGCAGGGTGTCGGCGCCGCGGCCGGCCGGGTGGTTCTTCTCCCAGCACCAGCGCGCGGCGGCGAGGTCGGCTTCATCCAGCCGGTCTTCCGGCGGAAAACCGGCGCGCACCACGATCCGTTCCTCCTCCGGCAGCAGCAGCACGACGCGCACTTTCAGCATCAGCGCGATCTGGTGCACGGTGGCCCATAGCAGGTCGTCGAGATTCGTTGCGACCGCCAGCTTGCGGCTGAACAGGTACAGTTCCTCGGTGGTGCGCGCGCGGGCGCGGGCGACGATCGCCTGGTCGCGCACCCGCGCGGTGAGGTTGCTGACGATCACCGCCGCCACGACAAAGAAGAAGAGCGCGACGACGTTTTCCGGATCGGCGATGGTGAAGGTGTAAAGCGGTGGGAGGAACAGGAAATTGTATGCCAGCGTGCTGACGACGCAAGCGAGCAATGCCGGCCACAGGCCGAACAGCACCGCGCTCACCAGCACGGCGGTCAGGAACAGGAGGGAGATGCTGCCAATGCCGATCGCCTGGCGGCTCAGCAGACCCAGAACCGCCGCGCCCGCGACGCAGGCCAGGCTGCCGAGCCAGGCCTGTGGCTGCAATTCGAACGGCGGAGGTTCGGCGGAGGTGTGCGGCGCTTCGCGCGCTTCGGCCTCCCGTGGCTGACTCACGACGTGAACGATCGCGCCACCCGCCTTGCGAATGAGGCGCTGCGCGACCGTGCCGAACAGGATGTCGCGCCAGCGCGAGCGCGGCGCCTGCACCACGACGATCTGCGTGACGTTGTTGGCGCGCGCATACGCGGCGATCGTTTCGGCAACGTCCTGGCCGGGCAGCGTGACCGCCTCGCCGCCGAGGCGTTGCGCCAGCCGCAACGCCTCGGCGACGTGGTTGCGATCGGCCTCGGCCATGCGCAGGTTGCGCGAGGTTTCCACGTGCAGCGCGGTCCACGGCGCTTTGAGCTGGTCGGCGATGCGCCGCGCGTGACGTACGACGGCGGCGCCGTCCGGGTCGCCGCTGACGCAGACCAGCACGCGTTCGCCCGCCGCCCAGGGCCCCTCGATCGCGTGCGCCTGCATATAGCGCACCATCTGCTCATCGACGCGCTGCGCGGTGCGGCGCAATGCCAGCTCGCGCAAGGCGGTTAGGTTGCCGGGGGCGAAGTAGTGGCGGATCGCGCGCTCGGCCTGGTGCGGCACGTACACCTTGCCTTCGCGCAGGCGCTGGAGCAGGTCTTCCGGCGTCAGGTCGATCAGCTCGATGTCGTCGGCGCGGTCGATCACTGAGTCCGGCACCGTCTCGCGCACGCGGATGCGGGTGATGCGGGCCACCACGTCGTTCAGGCTTTCGACGTGCTGGATGTTCAAGGTGGCATAAACGTCGATGCCGGCGGCGAGCAATTCCTCGACATCCATGTAGCGCTTCGGATGGCGGCTGCCGGGGACGTTGGTGTGGGCCAGCTCGTCGATGAGCGCGAGCCGCGGATGGCGCGCCAGCAAGGCGTCGAGATCCATCTCCTCCAGCTTGCGGTTGCGATAGTCGATGCGGCGGCGGGGGATGATTTCGAGGCCGGCCAGCAATGCCTGGGTTTCCTTGCGGCCGTGGGTTTCGACGACGCCGGCCACGACATCGGTGCCGTCGCGCGCGCGCGCCTGGGCAGCGGAGAGCATTTCGTAGGTCTTGCCGACGCCCGGCGCGGCGCCGAGGAAGATCTTCAGGCGCCCGCGCGATTCCTGCCGGGCTTCGGCCAGCAATGCCTCGGGAGAAGGACGGCCGTCGCGGGAATCGCGGTCTGCCATGGAGGTGTTCTACGACTCCCCCTCCCCTTGTGGGAGGGGGAGATGCAAATCTCAGCGCTTCAGCGCATCCAGCGCCAGGTTGAGCTGCAGCACGTTGACAACGGGTTCGCCGATCAGCCCGAACAACCGCCCATCGATATGTTGCGCGACGAGTTGGCGGACCTGCGCTTCCGGCAGGTCGCGCCGCTTGGCGACCCGTGGGACCTGGAAATACGCGCCGGCCGGTGTGATGTCGGGGTCGAGGCCGCTCGCCGAGGTGGTCACCAGATCGACCGGGATCGGCGTACCGGGATTCTCCGCCGCCAGCTTCGCCGCGTCGGCCTTCACCCGGTCCACCAGCGCCTTCGACGTGGGGCCGAGATTCGATCCTCCCGAGTTGTCGGCGGCGTACGGCACGGCGATCGTCTTGCTCGGGTCCTTGGGGTCGGGCTCCGTGGTGGCCGACGGCCGGCCATGGAAATACTTGTCCGACGTGAAGTTTTGCCCGATCAGCGCGGAGCCGATCACCTTGCCGTTCCGCTCGATCAGGCTGCCGTTCGCCTGGCAGGGGAACAGCACCTGGGCGATGCCGGTCATCGCCAGCGGGTAGGCGAGCCCGGTGAAGAGCGTCATCACGACGATCATCACGATGGCGGGGCGAATGTGGTGCATGGTTCGGTGTCCTCAGGCCAGGCCAATGGCGGAAACCAGCATGTCGATCAGCTTGATGCCGATGAACGGCACGACGATGCCGCCGAGGCCGTAGATCAGCAGGTTGCGGCGCAGGATGGCGGCGGCGCCGATCGGCCGGTACTTCACGCCCTTCAACGCCAGGGGAATCAGCACGACGATGATCAGCGCGTTGAAGATGATCGCCGACAGGATGGCGCTCCGCGGATTGTGCAGCCGCATCACGTTCAGCGCCTGAAGCTGCGGATAGAACGCCACGAACATCGCCGGGATCATGGCGAAATACTTTGCCACGTCGTTGGCGATGCTGAACGTGGTTAGCGCGCCGCGGGTCATCAGCAACTGTTTGCCGATCTCGACGATCTCGATCAGCTTGGTCGGATCGCTGTCCAGATCAACCATGTTGCCGGCTTCGCGTGCCGCCATGGTGCCGGTGTTCATCGCCACGCCGACATCTGCCTGGGCCAGCGCCGGCGCGTCATTCGTCCCGTCGCCGCACATCGCCACCAGCTTACCCTGCCCCTGTTCTTCACGAATCAGGTGCAGCTTCGTTTCCGGGGTGGCCTGCGCAAGGAAATCGTCCACGCCGGCTTCCGCGGCGATCGCCGCGGCGGTCAGCGGGTTGTCGCCGGTGATCATCACGGTGCGGATGCCCATGCGCCGCAGTTCGACGAAACGCTCGCGAATGCCGCCTTTGACGATGTCCTTCAGGTAGATGACGCCGAGCAATCGGCCGTTGCGGGCGACGGCGAGGGGCGTGCCGCCGGCCTTGGCGATCTCAGCGGATTTCGCCTGGAGTTCGCGCACCGCGGCGTCGCTGTTCGTCGGCCGCAGCGCGGTGGCGAGATCGCCGCCGGCCGATTGGGCATTGCCGAAAACGCACGCCCAGGCCAGCAGGGCATCCACGGCGCCCTTACGGATCGAGGCGCCTTCGATGTCGATGCCGGACAGCCGCGTCTGCGCCGAGAATGCGATGAAATGGGCGTCCATCGGCGCCATTTCGCGGCCGCGGATGTTGTACTTCTCCTTCGCCAGCACGACGATGGAACGGCCCTCCGGCGTCTCGTCCGGCAGCGACGCAAGCTGTGCGGCGTCGGCCAGTTCGGCCTCGCTGACGCCGGTCAGCGGGAAGAATTCGGTGGCCTGGCGGTTGCCCAGCGTGATCGTGCCGGTCTTGTCGAGCAACAGCGTGTCCACGTCGCCGGCGGCTTCCACGGCGCGGCCGGACATGGCCAGCACGTTGAAGCGCACCAGCCGGTCCATGCCGGCGATGCCGATGGCCGAGAGCAGCGCGCCGATGGTGGTGGGGATCAGCGCGACGAACAGCGCCACCAGGATCACCACGGACACCGTGCCGCCCGCGTAAGTGGCGAAGCTGGGGATGGTCGCGACGGCGATGACGAAGATGATGGTCAGGCCGGCGAGCAGAATGTTGAGCGCGATCTCGTTCGGGGTTTTCTGCCGCTCGGCGCCTTCGACCAGGGCGATCATGCGATCGAGGAAGGTGGAGCCCTGCGCCGCGGTGATGCGCACCTTGATCCAGTCGGACAGCACGCGGGTGCCGCCGGTGACCGCAGAACGGTCCCCGCCGCTTTCGCGGATGACCGGCGCGGATTCGCCGGTGATCGCCGATTCGTCCACCGAGGCGATGCCTTCCGCCACGTCGCCGTCGCTGGGGATAAGCTCGCCGGCTTCCACCAGCACGATGTCGCCCGGCTGCAACTGCGGCGCCGCGACCATGTCGTAGTCCTGCGCGTCGAGTGCGGCGAGGCGCTTCGCCAAGGTCTCGGTGCGGGCGCGGCGCAGGGTGGCCGCTTGCGCCTTGCCGCGGCCTTCCGCCACGGCCTCGGCGAAATTGGCGAACAGCACGGTCAGCCACAGCCAGACGATGATCTGGAAGGTGAAGCCGAGATGGTTGCCGCCGCCGATCAGTTCGCGAAGGAAGATCAGAGTGGTAAGCGCGGCGACGACCTCGACCACGAACATGACCGGGTTCTTGATCAGCACGCGCGGATCGAGCTTGGCGAAGGACTGCCCGATTGCCGGCACCAGGATGGCGGGGTCCACCACCGTGGACTGGCTGCCGCGTCGCTTGTTGGGGTTTTCCATGGAGTCAGACCGCCTGTTTCAATAAAGGGCGCCGGCGTGCATTGCGTAGTTCTCGACGATCGGGCCGAGCGACACGGCCGGGAAGTAGATCAACCCGCCGGTGATCAGGATCACGCCGATCACCAGACCGACGAACAGCGGGGTGTCGGTGGGGAACGTGCCCGCGGAAGCCGGCACGATCTTCTTGCGCACCAGCGAACCGGCGATGGCGAGCATCGGCACGATCATCAGGAAGCGGCCGATGAACATTGCCAGTCCCAGCGTGTCGTTCCAGAACGGAACGTTGGTTGACAAGCCGGCGAAGGCGCTGCCGTTGTTGCCGGTAGCGGAGGTGTAGGCGTACAGCGCCTCGCTGAAACCGTGCGGGCCGGCGTTGTTCATCGCGCCTGTGCCGGCCGGCAGCACCACCGCCAGGGCGGTGAAGCCGAGGATCGACAGCGGGAGAATGAGGATGGCGAGCATGGCCATCTTGACCTCCTTCGATTCCAGCTTCTTGCCGAGATATTCCGGCGTTCGTCCGACCATCAGCCCGGCGACGAACATCGCCACGATGACGAACAGCAACATGCCATAGAGGCCGGAGCCGACGCCGCCGAAGATGATCTCGCCCAGCATGATGTTGACCATCGGCACCGCGCCGGCGAGCGGCAGCAGGCTGTCATGCATGGTGTTGACGGCACCGCAGGATGCGTCGGTGGTGATGGTGGCGAACAGCGCCGAGTTGGCGATGCCGAACCGCACCTCCTTGCCTTCCATATTGCCGCCCGGCTGCAGCGCGCTGGCCGTCTGGTCCACATGGAACGCGGCGAAGGCCGGATTGCCCTGCGACTCCACCGCGTAGGTGATTGCAACGCCGGCGACGAACAGCACGAACATCACGCTGAAGATGGCCCAGCCCTGGCGCTCGCTGCCGACCATGCGGCCGAACATGTTGGTCAGGCCGGCGCCGAGCGAGAAGATCAGCAGGATCTGGATCAGGTTGGTGAGCCCGTTCGGGTTCTCATACGGATGCGCCGAGTTGGCGTTGAAGAAGCCGCCGCCATTGGTGCCGATCATCTTGATGACTTCCTGCGAAGCCACCGGACCCTGGGCGATGACCTGCCTGGCGCCTTCCAGCGTCGTTGCGTCGGTATAGGCGTTGAGGTTCTGCGGCATGCCCTGCCAGACGAACACCAGCGCCACGACGATCGAAACCGGCAGCAGGATGTAGAGCACGCAGCGCGTCAGATCGACCCAGAAATTGCCGATGGTCTGGGCGGACCGGCGGGCGAAGCCGCGCACCAGCGCGACCGCGAGCGCGATGCCGGTGGCGGCGGAGGCAAAGTTGTGCACCGTCAGCCCGGCCATCTGCGTGAGATAGCTCATCGTGGTTTCCGGCGTATAGGACTGCCAGTTGGTGTTGGTGACGAAGCTGACCGAGGTGTTGAACGCAAGGTCGGGCGATACCGCGTCCTGGCCGGCGGGATTGAACGGCAGCAGGTTCTGCAGCCGCTGGATGGCATAAAACACGACGAACCCGGCCAGGCTGAACGCCAGCATCGCGATCGCGTAACTCACCCAGTACTGCTCTTGGGTTTCGTCAACGCCGCAAAGCCGGTAGATGCCGCGTTCGACAGGGCGCAGCACGGGCGACAGCAGGGTACGCTCGCCATTGAACACACGAGCCATGTAGCCGCCGATCGGGCGGGTCATCAGGATCAGCAGCACGCAGTAGAGCGCGATCTGCAGCCATCCGTTGAAGGTCATGGTGAACCGCCTTCCGGCTTGAGATGTTCCAGAATTGCTCGCGGCGGGTCAGCGCAAGCGCGAACCAGGCGAGCACACCGATCGCGGCGAAGCGCGGCTGCCCGGGATGGCGCCGAAGCGCATGGTGCGACGTCGGTCAGAACCGCTCGGGGCGGATCAGCGCGAAGACCAGGTAGCCGAGCAATCCGATGGTGACGATGCCGCCGAGCAGGTAATCGATGATCATGGCGTTGTCCTCACAGATGGTCGCAGGCGTAGGCATAGAGCACGCAGACGCCGAGGAACGCGGCGCCCACCAGCAGGTAGATGACGTCCAGCATGACGATGGTCCTTTCGCGGATGGTGCGCCGATGGAGGTTGGCATGCGTCGCCACCCGGCAGGCATGCGCCGCGGCTTGTTGTTGGCAGGAACTAAGCCCTGCGGCGTATAGTTTCGATATGGCGCGTGCCGGGGCGGCATATAGACGGCATATAGATCGGCTTGTGCGCAGCCCCGACGTTCCAGCCGGCGTCCGGAACGGCCGATCTCGCATTGACGGCGGTGTTATCGTCGAATGCATGTCGCTGCCGGCCGATCATGCCCAGGCCCGGAACGCCGCACAGGTCTGTATCCGCAAGCCGGCCGGTTGCATTGATATGGATCAACCCGCCACCGGCGAGAGGCGGGGACCTATTGCATGCCGGTAAAGGCGACAAGCACGCGCGCCAGCAGACCCAGCCCCAGACACACCACGATCACGCGGGCGATCTGGCCGATGATCTCACCGGGCGTCGGAAAGGACTCGCGGTCTTCCATGCACAGGGGGATTTCGGCTTCCTGCGGCTGCGGCGAACCATACGAATTGCGGCGGACGTCGCTCACGTCGCACTCCATTGCTCGGTTGAGAATGCCGCGTATATGGGTGTCGCGTGGTATAAAGGCCATGTCGCGCGGGCGGCCACCGAATAGCGACGGCGTATAATGCCGCGCCCGATCGTCATGGCTGCGCTTGTCCCCGTCAGGGTACGCGCAATATTCTCCCGACCCCTCAAGCGGAGGGGGAGGAATTGCGGTCGGTCGCTCGGTGTTACGGCACCAGCACCGCGGCGCCCTGCAGTTTCCCGGCGCGCAGGTCGTCCAGCGCCTGGTTCGCCTGTTCCAGCTTGTAGGGCAGCGGGCGCGTCCGCACCGGTACCTTCGGCGCCAGCGCGAGGAACTCGTCGCCGTCGCGCCGCGTCAGGTTGGCGACCGAGCGCACGACGCGCTCGCCCCACAGTATGTCGTACGGAAAGCTCGGGATCGGGCTCATGTGGATGCCGGCGCAGACCACGGTGCCGCCGCGTTCAGTCGCGCGCAACGCTGCCGGCACCAGAGGTCCGACCGGGGCGAATATGATGGCGGCATCGAGCAATTCGGGCGGCGCCTGGTCGGAGGCGCCGGCCCATTCGGCGCCCAGTTCGCGCGCGAAATCCTGCGCTTCCGTGTCACCGGGGCTGGTGAAGGCGAACACCCGGCGGCCCTGCCAGCGTGCCACCTGGGCGATAATGTGCGCCGCGGCGCCGAAGCCGTACAAGCCGAGCCGCTCGCCGTCGCCCGCCATGCGCAGCGCGCGGTAGCCGATCAGGCCGGCGCACAGCAACGGCGCGGCCTGCGCGTCGCTGTAGCCGTCCGGAATGGCGAAGCAGAAGCGCTGGTCGGCGACAGTGTGTTCGGCGTAGCCGCCGTCGATCTGGTAGCCGGTGAAGCGCGCCCGCGCGCACAAATTCTCGCGGCCGGCGCGGCAGAACGCGCAAACGCCGCAGGTGAAGCCGAGCCAGGGAACGCCGACACGGTCGCCTGGGGAAAAACGATCCACGCCGTCGCCGAGCGCGGCGACCGTGCCGACGATCTCGTGGCCGGGGATGAGCGGCAGCTTCGGCTCGGTGAGTTCGCCATCCACCACGTGCAGGTCGGTGCGGCAGACGGCGCAGGCGCGCACGCGGATCAGCACCTGGCCGGGGCCGGGGGTGGGGATGGCGACCGAAACCAGGCGGAGCGGCTGGTGCGCGGCGTCCAGCCGCATGGCGCGCATCGTGGGGTCGCTCATGCCGGTGTGCTCCAATCGGGTCGCGGCAACGCGCTACGGATCGCGGGCAATGGGCAAGGTTCAGGGCGGGAAGCGTAGCGCGAATCCCGGAAGCGCATGGTGTCCGCGTCGCCAAAGACCGCAGGCCAATTCGGCGCGTCCGTCTCCGCCGGGCGGCGCAGCAACAGCAGGCGCGGCATTTGCGGCTCGGGACTGTCGGGGGGCTCGGTCATCGGTGCTTGCTCCCATCGGGCGCCGATCTTACGCCGCATGGCCGGTGTGTTGCGACGCGCCATGTCCTGCCTTTGACAGCGCCGGCAACCGCGCCGTACCGTTCGGCTGCCCAGCACAACAAGGCATCGGCACAACGGGCGGGGGAAGCCATGAGTCTCAGTCTCGAAGGTGTTCGGGTGCTCGAACTGGCGCGGTTCCAGGCGGGGCCACGCGGCGGCATGGTCATGTCGGACCTGGGCGCCGAGGTGATCAAGATCGAGCGGCTCGGTGGCGAGGAAACCCGCAAGCACCCGCCCATGGTGCGCGGCCAGAGCGTGTATTTCAGCGTCTATAACCGCGGCAAGCGCAGCATCTGCCTCGATCTCCGGCACGCGCGGGGGAAAGAGATCTTTGCCGCGCTGGTGAAGACCGCCGACATCGTGCTGGAGAATTTCCGGCCCGGCACCATGCGGGCCATGGGTTTCGATTACGAAACCCTGCGCGGGTTGAACCCCGGCATCATCCTGGTGTCGGTGTCCGGCTTCGGCCAGTACGGGCCCTATACCGAACGTCCCGCATTCGATCCGCTCGGTCAGGCGATGAGCGGATTGATGACGCTGACCGGGCAGCCGGTGGGACGGCCGCTCGGCACCGCGTCGTCGGTGGTCGATCGCTATACCGCGCTGCACGCGACGATCGGCGCGTTAGCCGCGCTGCGGCACCGCGACCGCACCGGAGAAGGCCAGCTCGTCGATGTCTGTTTGCTCGACTCGGCGCTGACCATGGTGGAAATACCGACGTCGTACTACCTCGCGACCGGCGAGGAAGGCGGCGAGGGCGGGCGTCCGCCGTATCGCGCCAAGGATGGCTACGTGGTGATCTCCGCCGCGGGGCGCGACATGGCGGGGCGGCTGATGCAGCTTGTCTCGGGCGCAGCGGGCAAAGGGGATTCGGAACCGCTGACCGGCGGCCAAGGCGGCGATGGCCGTCGCGCCGCGGTCGAGGCGTGGTGCGCGGAACGCAGCGTCGAAACGATTTGCCATGCGTTGATGGAGGCTGGTGTGCCGGTCGCGCCGGTCTGCACGATTCCGGAGGTCGCCAAGGATCCGCATCTCTGGGAACGCGAGATGCTGGTGAAGATGGAAGACCCTGTCGCCGGCGAGATGTATCTGCCCGGCGTGACGGTGAAGATGTCGCGCACGCCGGGGCAGATCGGGCCGGTGCCCATGCCGGGACAGCACACCGACGAGGTGCTGGGGCGGCTGTTGGGGTACGATGCCGGCAAGCTTGCAGAGTTGCGGCGCGCGAAGGTGATTGCGTGATGCGCGGGACCTCTTCCGCGGGTCAGGCCACTTGAACATTGAACCAGGTTTGCTCCGCCGCCATCACCAACTCGTCCCGGTGATCCGACGCGGAACGCGGGCCCGGCGGGGTGGCCGGATCGAGTCGGGCGATGACGGTGATGCGCGGTAGGGAGCCCGAAGATGTCATGCACAATATTCATAATCGGGGCACAAGGTTATTGACATGTCGCCGCTGCGCCGCTATTTGATTCTTGTCTCGATGCCGAGTCTCCTTGAAGAGGTTTGTGAGTCTGCGGGATCCTTACCTGCACGCGATGGCGGTGTGATAAAGCCTGAACCTGCAACGAGGGAGGCGGCGCGTGGCGCGCCGTGAACGTTATGGCACTGAACCGAACGGCGGCGGCATATCTGGCGTATTTCGCCTATATCGACCAGGCGTTGGACACGCCGAACCCGTCCGACTTCGCCCAGTTGCTGGCCCAGGTGCCCCAAGGTGCCGCGAATGGTCCCTGGACACTCGCCTGGGGACCCGCGCTGAATGATGGAACGCTGTGCTACGTGGCCCAGGGTGCCGACGGAACCTACGCAGTGGCGTTCCGCGGCACGAATACCGACGACGAAGTCACGGGCTGGTTCCAGAACATCGTCGAGGACGGCAGTGCTTCCCTGGTACCGTGGATGTATCCGTCCGCGGGTGGAACGCTGATGATCACCACGGGAACGAATATCGCGCTCGCGCTGGCGATCGCCGCCACCGATCCAGTGACGGACATGTCGCTGCTGGACTACCTCCGCGGACTGACCGCGGCGGGTCCTCTGGAGCTGATGGTTGCCGGCCACAGCCTCGGCGGTGCGATCGCCGTCGCCGCGACCGGATGGCTGCAAGACCAATTGGGCAAGGTGGCACAAGCGACATTCACGCTGTGGCCCCACACCTTCGCGGCGCCGACCACATGGAACAAGGCATTCGCCACGTGGTTCGCAACGACCTTCACCTACTACGCGGCGGTGAACGGCAACGACATCGTGCCGATGGCCTGGGCCAATCTCAGTACCGTCGCCAACACCTACCCCTCACCATATCCAAGCCTCTACACGCAGGAATATCTGCTCTGGCTGGTGATCGAGGCTGCGAGTGCTTTCGATTCGGATTACGCGCAAATCGCCGCGAACAACCCCGATCCGTTCCTGGGCACCCTTTCGGGGGGTCAAACCACGTGGTTCGAGGAAGCCGGGCTGATGCACTCGATGGCGCTGCAATATTTCCCGCACGCGACCAACAACACGACCGCGCCGCCGCTGCCGCACACGACTGCTACCAGCGCGCCGAAGCCACGCGTCGCGCGCAGGAAGCGGCGGGTCAGGCTGGGCTCGCGCGCCTGACCAGGACGATGGCCCGCGTTGCCATCATCGGCGCCGGCATCGGCGGCATCTATCTCGCCGCCACGTTGGGCACCGCCGGCTGCAAGCTGCGACTGCACGACATCGACGATGCGCGCCTCGCCGATGTCCGTGCGCGCGGCGGCATCGAGGTGGAGGGCGAGCCCGACCGCTTCGCCGCGATCGAACGCGTCACCACCGACCTCGCCGCTGCCGTCGATGACGCGGACATCATCATCGTAACGACCGGCGGTACCTACCAGGAGACCGTTGCCCGTGCGCTGGCGCCGCTGCTGCGCGGGGGAGAACTTATCCTGCTGATCCAGGGCAACACCGGGGGCTCGCTCGCCGTGCGCCGCGCGTTGGATGCGGCTGGTTGCGGCGCGGCGGTCGATTTCGCCGAGATGGACAACTACCCGTATTCCTGCCGGCGGCTGTCGGCGACGCGCATCCGCCCCATCATCGCCAAGCGCTGGCTGCAGATCGCGGCGTTTCCCGGCCGTCGCATCGATGCGGCGTTTCCGCGCCTGGCGCCGCTGTTCCCGCATGCCGTACCCGCGCCGACCGTCGCATACACCGGCTTCACCAATGCGAACGCCATGCTGCACGTGGCGAACTGCGTCGCCAACGCCGGCCTGATCGATCGTGGCGGGTCGTACAAGTTCTACGCCGAGGGCGTCACACCGTCGGTTGCCCGGCTGTACGAGGCGATCAATGCCGAACGCATCGCGGTCGCCGCCGCGCTGGGTGCGCATGTGCCGAACCTCGCCGACTGGTTCGAACGCGCCTATGGCGTGCGCGGCGCCACGTTGCCAGAGACCTGCCGGCTTCTCACCACCAACGGCGACGGCCCATATCAGGCGACCGGCACGCCGAAATCCTTCGACCACAAATACGTCACTGAGGACGTGCCCGTTGGCCTGATGCCGATGCGTGCGCTCGGCGCCGCGTGCGGCGTGCCCACGCCGATGATCGATGCGGTAATCGAACTGGTGCATGGCCTGACTGGCAATGACTTCGCCGCCGAGGCACGCACTCTGCAACGCACGGGTCTCGTCGGCCTGGACGCGGCGGGGATCAGGCGTGTCATGGAGCAGGGGTTCGGGTAGAGATACGCACCGCTGTCATTGCTTCGACGCTCGGCTCCCAGCAATGACAGCGGATGCAAAGGACGGGAGGAACACCAGAATGCTGTTCAGTTGCCTGGCGCCGGGCGCGCCCATCCCCGGCCGCTTTCCCGGCCCGCCGCATCCGCGCGGCAAGCACTTCACCGTCGATATCCACTGCCACCTGCTGACCGAACGGGCAGAAACGATGTTCCGCGACGCCGGCCTGGTCGAGCGCCGGCCGCGCGACGTGTTCGCCAACGCGCATATGCGCGAGGTGAACAAGGAACAGGCGCGACGCACGCGCATCCAATTCACCTCGGTGGAACAGCGGCTGGCCGACATGGATCTGATGGGCATCGACATCCAGGCGATTACGCCGGCGCCGAACCAGACCTATTACGACACACCGCCCGATCTCGGGATCGAAACGGCGCGCGTGATCAACGACAACATCGCCGATGTCGTGGCGCGGCATCCGGACCGGTTCGTGGGCCTCGGCACCGTGCCGTTCCAGGCGCCCGAGCTTGCCGTTGCCGAACTGGATCGGCTGCACAGATCGCTCGGCCTGCGCGGCATCGAGATCGCCACGAATGTCGCCGGCGCCGACCTGGCCGAGGACCGCTTCCGCCCGATCTTCGCCAAGGCGGAGGAGCTCGGCCTGACGATCTTCATGCATCCGACCGGCTTCACCGAGGCGCGGCGCTTCGGCGATCATTACTTCACCAACGTGATCGGCAATCCGCTCGACACCACCGTGGCGGTGCATCACCTGATCTTCGGCGGCGTGCTCGAACAATGCCCGAAGCTCAAGCTGGTGCTGTCGCATGGCGGCGGTTACCTGGCGGCGTATTCCGGCCGGATCGACCACGCCGCGTCGGCGCGTCCCGATTGCTGCGAACAGCTCCGCGAGATGCCGACGACGTATTTGAAGCGGCTGTATTTCGACACGCTGGTTTATACGCATCCGCAATTGGAGTATCTGGTGCGGCAGTACGGTGCCGATCACGTGCTGATGGGCACCGACTACCCGGCCGACATGGGCGAGGTCGATCCGATCGGCTTCATCGAAGGCGCTGCCGGGCTCAGCGGCGCGGAGCGCGCCGCCATTCTGGGCGGCAATGCGGCGCGTCTGCTGGGGATCGAGGAGACGGCGAAGCGCCTGCCTGCGTAGATCGGAGCATCTGGGCAGAAAGCTTCACTACGAAGCATGCGGACTATGGTCGATAGCGCCTTGTACGATGTCACGTTGTGATCATGAAAGCCCGGGTCAATCGGCCAAGGTCGTCCTTGCGCGAAGCGAAGCAATCCCCAACGAGCACGCGTGCAATATTCGCGGGAGATTGCGTCGCTCCGATCGCAATAGCGGCAATGCTTCGCGCTCTGCGGAACACCTGGAGCGGCTGGCCGCCCTGCGCGCGCCTACCGCGCCAGCGGCAGTTTCGTCCCCGCCACGGCGCGTTCGGCCAGCAGCACCCGCCGGAACCGGAACAGCTTCGCCGGCCGGCCGCCTGTCTCGGTCGCCATCTGCCCGGTCTCCTCGACCAATTCCTGTTGCTCGATCAACCGGCGGAAATTCTGCTTGTGCATGCGGCGCCCGGCCAGCGACTCCACCGTGCGCTGCAACTGGCCCAGGGTGAAGGCGGGCGGCATCAGCTCGAACACCAGCGGGCGGTATTTGATTTTGCCGCGCAGCCGGGCGATGCCGGTGGCCAGGATGCGGCGATGATCGTGCGCCATTGCCTGGCCCGGCACCGCGCTGCCGCCCGACTCGGGCACCAGCCCCGCCTCCCACAGCGTCTCGTAGCGCTGCAGCACCAGATCCTCGTTCCAGGTGTTCCCGTCGATACCGAAGTTGATCGCGACCCGGCTGCGCCGTTGCCAGCGCAGCATGGCGTCGGGCGCCGCCTCGGCCCAGGCCAGCAACGGCGCGGTCACGCGCTCGGCCAGCGCCGCATCCGGCTCGCGGCGATCCTCCCACGGGAAATAGCGGTACCAGTCCTGCCAGCCGACGTCGCGCCCACCGGCGGCTCGCCGTTCCCGCGGCGCCTCGCGCGTCAGCCCGAGATACGACACCGACACCACCTGCCGCCCCGCCGCCGCCCGATCGCGGTCGGCGAAGGTATAGAGTTGCTCGACGTATCCCATCGGATGGTGGGTCTGTTGCTCCACCCAGGAACGCAGGGCCGCCTGCAGGGAGCGGTGGCTGGTCTCGAACGGACCGGACGGCAAGCCGCTGCCGCCGTCGATCGTCAGCACGCGCGGTTCGTCGCCGGTGACCGCGACGATCACCGCGATCAGCTCGGCATCGACCGAACCGGCCTGTCCCGCGGCGCTGACCTGCTGCATGCACCGCTTCATCGCATGCGCAGGGGCGTTTCGCCACTGGCGATGGAGCCCTGACGCGGCGGGCGAGTGGAACGGCGGCCGGTGCCATTTCGCGCCGGGCGGCGCCGGCGCTATGATGCGGCGTGCCCGGTGGGAGGAAGACATCATGGCCGCACTGACGGTGACGAAGCTGCATCCCTCGCTCGGCGCGGAGATCGCCGGCGTCGATCTCAGCCAGCCGATCGATGCCGCGACGCAGCAAGCGCTTTCGCAAGCACTGGCCGAGCACCTGGCCCTGGTGTTTCACGAACAATGCCTGACGCCGCCGCAGTACCTGGCGGCCGCGGCGGCCTTCGGGCCGCCGATGCGGCAGCATTATTCGCAGCACAACATGCCGGACTTTCCGGATATCGGCCTGGTGTGGCACCGCAACGGCCAGCGCCCCGCCGAGCGCTGGCACACCGACCACACCAACCGCGAGTGCCCGCCGGCGGCAACGCTGCTGTATGGCGTGGAGGTTCCGTCGGCTGGCGGCGGCACCAGCGTTGCCAACATGCGCGCCGCCTATGCCGCGCTGGCGGACGACGAGCGCCGCCGCCTCGACATGCTCTGCACGGTCAACAGCCTCGATGAAAACCACACCGACACGCGCATGGAAGACCGCGAGAAGTTTGGCAAGCCGATCGTGCATCCGATGGTGCGCACCCACCCCGTGCACGGATCGCGCGCGGTGTATTTCCACGTCACCAAGGCGATGTGCATCGACGGCATGACGCCGGAGGCCAGCAAGAGCTACATGAACGACCTGCTGGAGCGCATGATCCGGCCGGAAATCGTGTATCACCATCTCTGGCGCAAGGGCGACGTGCTGGCGATCGACGATCGCGCGACGATGCATCGGGCGCACGGCGATTACGACCGCAGCCAGAGCCGCGTGCTGTGGCGGATCATCGCCGAGGGCGATCGGCCGCGATTGATCTGAGCGGCTTGGAAGGCCGGCCGTTCGTGCGCGCTTCAGCAGTGCATGCCGGCGGTGTGTCCGGCCCGCGCGGCATCGCGGTCCATGCTGACCGCAAGAGTCCGCGAGCCTATCTGGCCAAGGACCTCGCTTGTGAGTTGGAGCGCGACTTTCCGGTGTGGCTGCAATGGCTACCGCATGTTGCGGACATCCCGGGCTTCCCTGGTTCCGCGCGATAAAAGCTCGCGCGATAAAAGCTGCAGCAGCGATAGTGCGGAAAGTCGAGATGGGACCGTCCGGGGCACGGCTTCCTTCACACGGCTTCCTTCACACGGTGTTGCTAGCTAGTCAATGTGTCCGGTTTTTGTAGCTCGTGATCTGTCCGCTTCGTTCTTGTTCCGTGCCGCGGTGCGCCCGGCACGGAACGCCGCGATGGAAGCGTGTCATCCGGCGTGGTTTCGCTACGTGCGGGGCA